>NZ_JAWVAV010000009.1:0-117106 GCF_033599315.1 Acinetobacter sp. OYA S30 | reverse complement strand
TATGAGGCAAACACAAAGGAGCTTGGTGGAGCCAAGCGGGATCGAACCGCTGACCTCTACAATGCCATTGTAGCGCTCTACCAACTGAGCTATGACCCCAGTTTGTGTGAGCGCAATATTAGGGCGAATGCGCTCACACGTCAATAAAAAAATGAATTAAGCTTCGCTAGTTGCTTCATTTTTCGGCAATTTTAAACTTTCATTAAGCTTTTCCCAGTTTTTTACCTCTTTTTTACTCGGTGCACCTACAATTTCTAGCGCATGTCGTAAGCGAGCAAAGGTTAAGTCAGGGCCAAGCGTAACCATTGACTGCATAACTGGTGTTGAACTTGTTGAGCCAGCAATTGCAATAAAGAACGTTGGCATGAAGTCACGTAATTTAATGCCCATCTGATTTGCCAAATCCATTAAAGTTTGACTAACTGTGTCGTTATTCCAAGTAAACTGACTTTCAAGACGCCAAATTGCGAATTGTAAACTTTGACGAACTTGCTCTTGAGTCAATTTTTTACTTTCAAACATTTCAGCCGTAATTTGTGGCATATGGTTAAAGTAGAAACCAGCCCAATTTACAGCTTCGGAAAGTAAATTAATACGTGGTTGAATAGCGGCAGCAATGTCTTCTAAAGTGCTGCGATCACTTTTCCATGTCAATAAACGGTCTAATAGTTGTCCTGGGGTTAACCCTTTAATCCATTGACCATTTAACCAATTGAGTTTTTCAACGTCAAAAATTGGCCCACCTAGTGATACGCGTTGAATATCAAAGTTATCCATCATGTCTTGTAATGTGAAAACTTCTCTTTCATCCGGCATTGACCAACCCATACGGCCTAAATAGTTGAGTAAGGCTTCTGGTAAAACGCCGATATCACGGTAGTAGTTAATTGAGGTCGGGTTTTTACGTTTAGATAACTTCGATTTATCTGGATTACGAAGCAACGGCATATGGCAAAGCGTTGGCATTTCCCAACCAAAGTATTGGTAAAGCAATTGATGCTTCGGTGCAGACGGAAGCCATTCTTCACCACGTAATACATGCGTGATTTCCATTAAATGGTCATCAACAACGTTAGCTAAATGGTAGGTTGGTAAACCATCTGTTTTAAGAAGCACTTGCATATCGACTTGTGCCCAAGGAATTTCAACTTCCCCACGCAGTAAGTCGTTAAATTTACATACGCCTTCTTCAGGCACTTTCATACGGATAACATGAGGTTCACCCGCTTCAAGACGTCGAGCTACTTCTTCTCGAGACAGCTTTAAACCACGACCATCGTATTTTGGTGTTTCGCCACGAGCTTGCTGCTCGGCACGCATTTGGTCAAGTTCTTCTGCTGTAGCAAAACAATAAAAAGCATGACCTTTTTCAACAAGTTCTAACGCGTATTGCTTATAAATTCCCATACGCTCTGATTGGCGGTAAGGAGCATGAGGACCACCTACATCCGGACCTTCAGACCAATTTAAGCCTAACCAGCGTAGAGAGTCTAAAATCATTTTTTCAGATTCTGGCGTAGAGCGAAGCTGGTCTGTATCTTCAATTCTTAAAATGAATTCCCCGCCATGCTGTTTCGCAAAACACATATTGAATAGGGCGATGTAGGCAGTACCAACATGTGGGAAACCGGTAGGAGAAGGTGCAATACGAGTACGAACTTTCATAGTTAATGGGTCAAAATAAAAATTGGAACTATTATAACGAAAAAGCCCAGTATTCTGACGTTTTATTTAACGACAGTCTGGGCTGAAATTGAAACGATGAGGGGTCGTTTCAAATATTAAGAAGTGTGCGGCTGGAAGATTGCCTGAACAAAACGTGAAAAACGTTCATGCTGTGCTGCAAGAAAGTTTTGAGTTGGTGTAACACGGATAGTATTAAGTACTTTTAACTCATCATCTGTTGATGGAAGTACAATAGTGTTACGTTTTTGCTGATCTAAAGCTTTTTCAATAAGTGAAGACTGTTTATCTGAAAGACTTTTACTTGGTGTATCTTTCAGTACGGCTGCTGTAGACAGTTGCGATGCAAAACTAAGCACCAAACCCAAGCTTAAAGCTTTTCCATAATGAATTTTCATTTTCTGTTCATCCCCTCAGTACATTTCGTCTATTTTTTGAGTTTAACCAAATGTAAAATTACGGTAACGCTACGATTCAAACATAAATTTTAATAAAAAAGTAGAACTATGTCACACTTTTTACAAAAAATACCTTTATTTTACGCTGGTACCTTTAAATGTAGCCTATGTGTATCCATTACGTCTCATTATTTAACAAATTAATGTGTAGATAAAGTGAAGACTATAAATAAACTATAAGAATAATTACAAAACTTTTCAAAAAGGAGAAGGAAAAATTAGAGTTAACTATATCTTTTAAAGTGATTAGTAAAACATTTATTTATATAACTATTTGATTGAAAACTAAAAAAATAAAAATATAGTAGACGTTAAAAGTAAAAGTGGTTTTTATAAATGAAAAGAATAGCAATAATTGCAGTCGCTACGTATATGGGGTTGGCAGTAAGTGCTGTGCAGGCGGCGACTACATTTTTAAATGTCTCTTATGATCCAACTCGAGAATTTTATCAGGAATATAATCAGGCATTTGGTAAGTTCTGGAAACAACGTACCGGGCAGGACGTGGATTTTAAACAATCCCATGGAGGCTCAGGTAAACAGGCTCGCGCTGTAGCAACTGGTCTTGAGGCAGATGTGGTGACCTTAGCCTTAGCCAATGATATTGATGAAATTGTAAAAGCAGGCTTTATCCAGCCAAACTGGCAAAAAGAATTCCCTAATAATTCTGCACCGTATACCTCTACAGTTGTGTTTTTAGTAAGAAAAGGCAATCCAAAAAATATTCGTGACTGGAATGATTTAACTAAACCTGGTGTTGAAATTATTACGCCTAATCCGAAAACGGGTGGGGCACCGCGTTGGATTTATCTTTCTGCATGGGGATATGCTTTAAAGCAGCCGGGTGGAAATGATGCTAAAGCCAAAGAGCTGGTTAAAAAACTTTATCACAACGTTAAGGTGTTAGATTCGGGAGCGCGAGGCTCGCTTACTACATTTGCTGAGCGTGGAATTGGAGATGTTCTACTTTCTTGGGAGAACGAAGCACTATTGGCAACGAAAGGTCTCGATAAAGATAAATATGAAATTGTTTACCCATCAATTTCAATTTTGGCAGAACCATCTGTTGCCATTGTTGACAAAACAGTCGACAAAGACGGTAACCGTACTTTGGCAAAAGGTTATCTCAACTTTTTATACTCACCTTTAGGTCAAGAGTTGGCTGCTAAACACTATTTCCGTCCTCGCAATCCTCAAGTTGCTGCTAAATATGCAGCACAATTCCCAAAAATTAAATTATTTACGATCAATGATGTTTTTGGCGGTTGGGCAAAAGCTCAGAAAACCCATTTTGCCAATGGAGCCATCTTTGATCAGATTTATGATGGAAAGCAGTAGATAAAATTTTGGTAGAGTAGAAGTTTAAAAATTAGTTTACTTTTTTATAGTGAAGCAAGTGAGCCTGAAAAGGTGAGCTTGCTTTTTTGTTTTGCTTAAAAAATGAAAAGAAAACGGTTTTCTCTATGAAAAATTAATATTTTCCTACAAAAAGCCGTTTGGTGTTAGCCATAAACAAGGTGATAATGTGCAGTTACATTTTTACGCTATGATTTAACTCCTATGTCGCATATTTCTGTCTTACTTTTTGAGACCGTTGAAAGCTTATTGGCAGATCGCACAACTGGGGTGTATATCGATGCAACCTTTGGACGAGGTGGGCATACGCGCTTGTTATTGTCGAAACTCGATGAAAACGCCCGAGTATATGCTTTTGATAAAGACCCTCAAGCTCTGGAAGTTGCGGCTGCTTTAGCACAAGAAGATCCAAGATTTACGATTATTCATGCAAGTTTTGCTGATATTAAGGAAAAAATGCAGGAAATTGGGGTGCAAAGTGTCGATGGAATTATGGCAGACTTAGGTGTGTCCTCTCCTCAACTCGACCAGGCTGAACGCGGCTTTAGCTTTATGCAAGATGGCCCGTTAGATATGCGCATGGATAACTCTAAAGGATCGACTGCTGCCGAATGGTTACTTGAGGTAGAAGAGGAAGATTTGGCAAATATCATTTATCAATATGGTGAAGAACGATATAGTCGCCGTATTGCTAGAGCAATTAAACAGGCCGGAAAATTGGATACTACGGCGCAATTGGCTGAAATAGTAAAAACAGCCCATCCAAAATGGGAAAAGCATAAACATCCGGCGACACGTACGTTTCAGGCAATCCGTATTGCTATTAACAAAGAACTAGATGATATTGAAGTATTTTTACCGCAAGCTGTAGACTTGCTTAAACCAAAAGGGCGTTTGTCTGTGATCAGCTTCCATTCGCTTGAAGATCGGTTGATCAAACAGTTTATTCAAAAAGAATCAACTCTAGCAGAAGATTCTGGTTGGGGGATGCCTCAACAGCAGGTTGATACGAGAAGATTAAAGAAAATTTCACGGGTTCGTGCGAGTGAAGAAGAAGTAAAAGCGAATCCACGTTCACGTAGTGCATGGCTTCGGGTTGCTGAACGCTTGGAACAAAAAGGCGCGTAATGAAAAGCAGTGATGAAATCGAAACCACAGAAAATAAAGTGGTCAAAAAAGTTGTGGTATATGCAGTCATGGTGGCATTGGTTTTTATCAGTGCCATGATGGTGGTATTTCAAGTATTTGAATACCGTCATGATTATAGAGAGTTAAGCTCTTATATGCGTGAACGTGATGACCTCAATGCTGAATGGGGGCGTTTATTGATTGAGCAACAAACATTTGGTGCGACTGCTCAAATTGGTACACGTGCTGTGACACAATTACGAATGTTTTCGCCACCTGCTGCAGAAACGGTGGTAATTTCTTTACCGATGACCTCAGAGCAAAATAAGTAAGGCCTTGCTGTATGGTAGATAAGCGAACAAAGCAAACACGAAAAAAACAGCAGTCTATTTCGGAAAAACCAAGTCTTGCCTTTGATATGTGGCGGTTTTATCTGCTCTGGGCGGTAGTGCTACTGTGTTTTGTGGTATTAATTGCACGTGCATTTTATGTTCAAGTCATTAATAAAGACTTTTTGCAAAATAAGGCCAATGCCAATATTTTGCGTACTGAACGTATAGAGGCTATGCGTGGAGTGATTAGTGATCGCCACGGTGTACCTTTAGCGATTAGTAGTCCAATCATGAAAATTGTGATTGATCCGCGTGATTATTTTGAGACCAAGCATTTATATGATCAAATTACGGCTGAACTAAAACAAGATCCAAACAACCGTAAATTAAAACGCCAATTGCCAGATAAAAATTTAAATCTTGATGAACTTGCCGACGTGGTGGGTGTTGATCGTGCTGATCTTAAAAAACAGATGAATGCGCGTCCGCGTTCTCGCTATCTGGTTTTGAAAAAAGAAGTACCTCCTCAGCAAGCTGACCTCATTATGAAAGGTAATTTCCAAGGGGTGTATGCAGAAAAAACTTATAAACGTTATTACCCGCAACCTCAGCCAAATGCCCAAATTATTGGTTTGACCAATAGTGAAGGTCAAGGTATCGAAGGCTTGGAAATGCAGTTGAATAAGCAACTGTCAGGTGTAGACGGTGAGCAAAAAATTATTCGCGATAAGCGTGGTAACCGTTTAAAAGTTTCTGAGGTAATTCGTGAGGGTGAACCAGGTGAAAATATCACTTTAAGTATCGACTCACGTTTGCAGTACATTATGTACCGTGAATTAACGGCTGCAGGTGTGGCTAACAATGCGCGTTCAGCAACAGCAATTGCAGTTGATGTTAAAACAGGTGAAATTCTGGCAATGACCAGTTGGCCATCTTATAACCCGAATGATAAGAATGGCTTATCAAATAAAGATGCTATGCGTAACCGTGGTGCGATCGATATGTTCGAGCCTGGTTCAACCATGAAACCTTTTACTATTTCTGCAGCTTTAGAAACGGGTCAATACACACCAAATACGATTGTAAATACCTCTCCTGGCTCAATGCGTTTAGGCTGGCATACTATTCGTGATACCCATAACTACGGGGCTTTGACCGTAAGTGGTGTCATTATTAAGTCTTCAAACGTGGGTTCTGCAAAAATTGCATTATCGCTTCCGAAAGAAACCTTGCCGAGCTTCTTTAATCGCGTTGGTTTTGGTAAGCGTTCTGCAGTAAGGTTCCCTGGGGAAAGTTCAGGTCTGGTTTTACCTGTTAATAAATTAAATTCTTCTCAAATCGGGACCATGGCATATGGTTATGGCTTAAACGCGACAATCCTTCAATTGGCTCAAGGTTATGCCATGCTTGCAAATCATGGTGTCAAAATGCCATTAAGCTTGCATAAACTAGATCAGCCACCTAAAGGTGAGCAAGTTTTAAATCCGAAAATTGCCGATCAAGTTTTGTTAATGCTTGAGCAAGTGACTATGCCGGGTGGTACTGCAAAACAAGCCAATATTCCTGGTTATAGGGTAGGTGGTAAAACAGGTACTGCACATAAATTGCGTGCAGATGGTAAAGGATATTCAAATAATGAGTATCGTGCCTTATTTGCGGGCGTCGCACCAATTAGTGATCCACGTTTAGCCGTTATTGTAGTGGTGGAAAACCCACAAGGTCGCTATTACGGTGGTTTGGTTGCCGCTCCAGTTTTTGCTCGTATTATGCAAGAGTCGTTGCGCTTAATGAATGTGCCGCTTGATAAGCCACTTAATACTCCAGAAAATCCTATTCGCAGGTAAGCTATGACTGTTTCTTTTCAAGAAATTCATCCAATCGAAATTGATGCTCAATGGCCTCAACAGCCATTTCACGGCTTTAGTTTAGATAGTCGTAAAGTTGAAACGGGCCAAATTTTTATTGCTTTGACAAGTTATAGCCAGCCTGAAAAAACGCGTACATTTGCTGAAGCGGCTTTAGCAAATGGAGCGTTGGCTGTCATTAGCGAAACCGAATTAGGTGTAGCAAATGAATGGGTATGTCCTGATGTGCGTCAGCGCATGGGAGAGTGGCAAAAACGTTATTTGCAACAAGCTGATGTAGTAAAACCTCTACGGATTATTGCTGTAACAGGCACAAATGGTAAAACAACAATTTCTCGTTTAATTGCTGAGTTAATTAGTTCACAACAGCAGCGCTGTGCAGTGATGGGGACAACAGGGAATGGTATTTTACCGAACTTAACGCCTTCTACGCATACTACCCTCGACGCTCTACAGTTACAAAATGCACTACATGATTATGCTAAACAGGGAGCAACTTTTGCTTCTTTAGAAGCAAGTTCACATGGTCTTGAACAGGGTCGATTAAATGGTTGCGATATTGAAATTGCTGTTTATAGCAACTTAAGTCGTGACCATCTGGATTATCACGGCACTTTAGAAGCTTATGCAGAAGCAAAGGCGTGTTTATTTCAGTTTAATTCGTTAAAAGTCGCTGTTGTTAATTTAGATGATGCACATGCTGACTTGATGATTAAATCCGCCCAAAATAATCCAGCACAACCTAAAATTTTGACTTACTCACTAGCTCAAAATACAGCTGATTATTACATTACCGATTTAAGCTATAGCTTGGCGGGTGCAACTTTTAATTTAGTAAGTCAGCAAGGTTCATTTGCGGTAGAAAGCCCATTATTAGGTCATTTCAATGTTGAAAATTTAATTGCCGCACTCATCGCTGCTGAGCAAGCTGGTTTCGATTTACAGGCATTGGTTAATTTTGTTCCTAAACTAATTGGTGCGCCAGGCCGAATGCAAGTTATTCGTGATGATGAGCGATTATTTGTAGTGGATTATGCGCATACACCAGATGCATTGATTCAAGTGCTTAAAACATTAAAGCGTCATGTTTCGAATCAGCTTTGGGCGGTGTTTGGATGTGGTGGTGACCGTGACCGTGGTAAGCGTCCACTCATGACTCAAGCAGCTTTGGATGGCGCAAATCCTGTTATTCTGACTTCAGATAATCCAAGAACAGAAGACCCTGAACAAATTTTTGCTGACATGAAGCAAGGAATCGATTTTTCAGGGCATCGTATGCATGAAATTCATGACCGCCGTGAAGCAATTAAATTTGTTGCAGAGCAAGCTCAAGCTGGTGACATTGTAGTGATTGCCGGCAAAGGACATGAAAATTATCAAGAAATTAATGGTGTGCGTCACTGGTTTGATGATGTGGTTGAAGTGCGTTCCGCGATTGATGCCCAACATCATACGGTAGATGCTGCTTACCCTGCACAATAGGAAAAATTATGCATACTTCAACCACCAGTACCGTGCCTTTGGAACCGTGGACAGCTCAACAATTACAACAGGCAACACAGGGTTACTGGCATAAAGACCAGATCCCTCAAAGTGAAATTAAACGTATTTTGACTGACTCGCGTCATGCAGAAAGTGGGGATGCCTTTTTAGCACTAAAAGGTGAACGTTTCGACGCGCATAATTTTGTCGCGCAAGTGGCTGCAAATGGTTGCCAAGTCGCTATTGTCGAGCGGCCTATAGATGCAGAAATTGCTCAGCTTGTAGTTGCCGATACCCGTTTGGCTTTAGGGCAACTTGGTGCGTATCGCCGTGAACAAAATGCTCAATTGAAAGTAATTGCTTTAACGGGCAGTAGTGGTAAAACCACCACCAAAGAAATGCTAGGAAGTATTTTGTCTCGTTTAGCACCTACATTGATTACCCGAGGCAATTTAAATAATGACCTTGGTGTGCCGATGATGTTGCTTGAGCTTCGAAAGGAGCATCAGTATGCGGTGATGGAACTTGGTGCAAATCATCAAGGTGAAATTGATTACACATCAAAAATTGTTCAACCGCATGTTGCTGGCATTTTAAATATTGGAACTGCTCATTTGGGTGAGTTCGGCGGGCGTGATGGCATTTGCCGCGCTAAATCAGAAATCTATCGTCATATTTTACCTCAGGGCGTTGCTATTGTTCCGCAACAAGATGACTTTACCGCTGAGATTCGTGAAGCAGCCAAAAGCCATCAAATCATGAGCTTTGGTGTTGGTGGTGATGTCTTTGCTACAGAGATTGAATTGTTGCCACAATCTGTCAATTTCCAGTTACATACGCCTCAAGGTTCAAGTTTTGTAAGACTGCCGTTTGCGGGTGAGCACAATGTGCAAAACGCAACTGCAGCAGTAGCATTTGCTTTGGCGTTAGGTGTTAGCTTGGAAGATATCGTAAAAGGTCTAGAGCAAGCACAAGGTGCAAAAGGTCGTTTGAATTTTATTCAAAAAGCGCCTCATTTATTTATTGATGATACTTATAACGCCAATCCAACATCTATGCGTGCTGCGGCACAAGTATTACTTCAGCAAAATGGCATTAAAGTCATGGTGATGGGTGATATTGGGGAGTTAGGTGATAGCAGTTGGCAAGAACATCACGATTTAGGTCGCGATCTTGCTGAGCTTCCTTTAGACCATATTATTGCAGTTGGGCAGTTTGCCTCAGCAGCTCTCGAAGGCGCAGGTCTTCATTCTACTAAATTGAAAGCATTTCAGACTCAAGCTGAGGCGCTTCCATTTTTAATCAATCTAATCCAAACACATCAACCCCAGTCCATGAGTTTCCTGTTTAAAGGTTCTCGCTTTACTCATATGGAAACGTTGATGGCTGATTTGATGGAGAAACTTTAAATGCTGTTATGGTTGTTTGAACAACTTGCGGGCTATCACAGTTCGTTTCAGGTTGTTCGTTATTTAACATTACGTTCTTTACTCAGTGTATTAACGTCACTGACCATTGGTTTGGTTCTCGGACCAATCATGATTCGTAAATTACAAGCGTTAAAATACGGTCAGGCAGTAAGTTCGTTTGCTCCTGAAAATCATGCTAAGAAAATGGGTACACCGACGATGGGTGGGATTTTAATTCTGCTCTCAATTGGTATTAGTACTTTATTGTGGGCTGATTTATCTAACCCTTATGTTTGGATTGTACTTGGTGTAATGGTTGTGTTCGGTGCGGTTGGCTGGGCTGATGACTGGATTAAAATTCGCTATAAAGATAATGCTGGTCTACCTGCCCGTAAGAAGTTTTTCTGGACTTCTGTTGCATCGCTGGGTGCTGGTATTGCGTTATATTTAATTGCTACCCAACAATCTAATGCAGAATACACAGCAAATATGCTGGATTTATTGATTCCTTTCTTTAAGAATCTTTCAATTCCGCTTTCTATTGTTCCTTTAGGTTTAGCATTTATTGTATTTACCTATTTAGTAATTAATGGTGCCTCTAATGCGGTTAACCTAACTGATGGTTTAGATGGTTTAGCCATTATGCCAGTAGTTATGGTAGCGACGGGCTTAGGCGTATTTGCGTATTTATCTGGTGATATTCGTTTTGCCAACTATTTGCATATTCCTTATGTGAAATATACCTCTGAACTTGTGGTGATCTGTTCTGCCATGATTGGTGCAGGTTTGGCATTTCTTTGGTATAACGCACATCCGGCGCAAGTCTTTATGGGTGATGTGGGCGCTTTAGCTCTAGGCGCAATGCTTGGAACCATTGCCGTTATGGTTCGCCAAGAAATTGTATTCGCAATTATGGGCGGTGTTTTCGTTATGGAAGCGGTATCGGTATTCCTGCAAATCGGCTCATTACGAATGCGGAATAAACGCGTATTTTTGATGGCACCTTTGCACCATCACTATGAAAAACAAGGCTGGAAAGAAACCCAAGTAGTCATCCGTTTCTGGATTATTACGATTATGCTGGTTGTTTTAGGCCTAATGACCTTAAAATTGCGCTAGAACTTATTTTGGTGTCAATATAAAGCCAGTTTCTACTGGCTTTTTTTATTGGAGAGGTAAATGATAAAAGTTGCTGGTCTAGACCAATTATCTGTAATTAATCAAAAAGTAGTTGGAGAGGGCGAAGTCTTACCTCAAGTTGTGCTTAAAGATGGAAGTCAGGTGCAAACGGGAACTGTCGCGACGATGCTGCATAATATTGAACTCTATAATGCGGGGCAAAGAGGGCAAATTGAAGAAGAGTTGAAGATCGCAATTCCAACTTTAGTTAAAGTGGGCTTGTTTGATTTGTTTGAAGTAGATGAATGGATTAAGGGAACAAATGCAGGCCGTACATTTGTTGGAATACACGCTAAGGCTTATTTACAACAAAAAGAACAAGAGAATAATTAAACGTGACTACGCAAAATTTAATGTGCCCTGTGTGTCGTCAACGACTTGAGCTGGTAAGCAAAACATGGCGGTGTGAACAGGGTCATAGCTATGACATTGCAAAGCAAGGTTATGTGAACTTACATGTTGTACAGCACAAACATAGTAAAAATCCGGGGGATACTCCTGAGTCTATAGATGCGCGCCGTGCTTTTTTACAAGGTGGCTATTATCAACCTTTACAGCAAGCAGTAGTTCATTTGCTGAAAGATCTTAAAGCTAAAATGGTACTTGATATTGGCTGTGGCGAGGGCTATTACACCAGCGCAATGCAACAGGTCGTTGAACAGTGTATAGGTGTAGATATTGCAAAAAATGCAGTACAACGCGCAGCAAAGTTAAATGACAAAGTGACATGGGTGGTTGGTACAGGAGCAACTTTACCGGTCATCGATCAAAGCATGGATGTGTGTACGAGTCTTTTTAGCCCGATTCCCCAAACGGAAATTCTGCGTGTTTTAAAAGATGATGGTTATTTAATTGTTGTGACTCCAGCAACCGATCATTTGTATGCGATGCGTGAGGCGCTGTTTGAACAGGTTAATCCTCACACACCACAGAAATTTGTTGAACAATTGCAAGATTTATTTGAGTTGAAAGAACAGCAAGTTTTTGATGCTCCTTTAGTACTTGACCAGCAAGCTTTAAAAAATCTTATTGCAATGACTCCCTATGCTTATAAGGCATCTCCAGAACGTCGTATGCAACTAGAACAGAAAGTACACTTACAAGTGACCGCATCTTTTCAAATTTATCTTTTTCAAAAGCGTAATAAAAAAGCCATCTAACGATGGCTTTTTTATTTTTACTCAATTTGATTAATCAAGTTTTCTAATTCATCTTTTTCACGCTTCGGCGCTGCCCCTTGCGAAGGTTTCATCGCTGGAGGTGTTGTCTTGGAAGGAATCACAATTTCCTCACCAGGTAAGTCATCGAAGTCATTATTGGTGGTTTTAGGTTGTGGTGGTGCAGGACGATAGAGTGGACGTGCTAATGGAGGGGCAGCACGATATGTTTTCTTATCGCCTACTTCAGTTGAGACTTCTTGCTTATCGCGAGAAATAGGTGCCTGAGCATCTTTTTCTAAACGAACCCAAGCAGCTGGTGTTCCTTGCAATGCTTGACCCATAAAGTTAATCCAGATCGGTAATGCAGCAATACCACCATACTCACGGCGACCAAGTGTAGTCGGCTGGTCAAAACCAACCCATGTTACAGTTACTAACTTGCCATTAAAACCTGCAAACCATGCATCTTTTGCATCGTTAGTCGTACCTGTTTTACCTCCTAAATCACTACGGCCAATCTTGAGTGCAGCACGACCTGTGCCATGCTCAATTACGTCACGTAAGATATTTGCCATGTCATAAGCAGAGCTTGATTTTAAAATGCGCTGAGCTTGACGATATTGACTGTTATTTTTGTCCGTCTGTTTAAGGTTAAGTTGTTTGGTTGCCTTTTCTTTCTGCTCTAGCTCTTTATTTGTGACTTCAACAACTTGATCGTCTGGAGTAGTTACCTGTGCATCGTCAGTTGTCTCAGGAGCATTAATACATGGAATACATGCATATTCTGGCTTGGCTTCGTAAATGACTTTACCGTATGCATCTTCAATACGCTGAATAAAATGCGGTTGAACACGGTAACCACCGTTTGCGAATGTTGCATAACCAGTTGCCATTTGAATTGGTAATACTTGAGGCGTACCTAAAGCAATGGTGTAGTTACGTGGAATTTGATCCTCTTGTAAACCAAAATCCATGAATAATTGGCGAGTACGTTCAATTCCTACAGTTTGTAAAAGTCTTACTGAAACCGTATTACGAGACAAATACAAAGCACGGCGTAACGGGATCATGCCTAGGTAGCGACCATCAGAGTTCTTCGGTGTCCACTTGCCAATCGTAATAGGGCTATCATTCACCATACTATAAGGTGTCATGCCACGTTCTAATGCTAAAGCATAGAGGAATGGTTTGATGGTAGAACCTGGCTGACGCCAGCCTTGTAAAGCACGGTTAAATTTTGATTGATAGAAATTATAACCACCTACAATTGCTTCAATTGAGCCATCGTTTGGGTTAATTGCAATGAGCTGACCTTGTACTTTTGGTACTTGAACTAGTGACCACGCAGTTTTAGCTTCATTTGGACGTAAACGAACAATATCTTTAACTTTAACAATTTGAGATGCACGAGAAGGTGCTGCACCTACGCTATTTGCATTGCGATAGGGACGGGCCCATGACATGCCGGACCATTGCACGGTTACTGTTGAGCCATCTTGCATTAATGCTTCAAAAGAGCTGCTATTTACCTTGGTAACTTGCGCCGGATAAGTGTTGGCATATGCTCTAAATTCGCTTAATGGCTTATCATGTGCTTCTGCACCACGCCAGCCATGACGACGGTCATAAGCTTCAAGGCCGTCCTGCACAGCTTTTTCCGCAATCGCTTGGCGTTTCGCATTAATTGTTGTGTAGACTTTATAACCAGAATCAATTGCTTGTTCACCAAAATGTTTTACAAGCTCTGAGCGGACCATTTCACCTGCGTAGGGGTGAATATTATTTAGGTCACGGTTGGGCATATTCAAATTGATTGGCTCTGCAACGGCCTTTTGATATTCCGCTTGAGAAATATAACCAAGTTGAAGCATTCGGCCTAAAATCCAGTTGCGACGTTCAAGTGCACGCTCAGGGTTAACAACTGGATTATATTTAGATGGTGCTTTAGGCAAGCCGGCAATCATGGCCATTTGGGCAATGCTGAGCTCATTAATGCTTTTGTTGTAGTAAATCTTTGCAGCTGCTGCGATACCGTAAGCATTTTTACCTAAGAAAATCTTATTTACATAGAGGCTTAAGATGTCTTCTTTAGATAAGTTTTGCTCAATTTTTCTAGCCAAAAAGATTTCTGTTAGTTTGCGTTTTAATGTTCTTTCTGGACTTAAATAATAGTTCTTTGCGACCTGCATCGTGATGGTTGAACCACCAGTTTGTACATCAGAACCAGTCACACTTTCACTCAAAGCACGACCTAAACCTTTAAAACTAATGCCGCTATGTTCAAAGAAAGAAGAATCTTCTGCTGCTAGGAATGCATGAATAAAATTAGGAGGAATTTGTTTGTATTCAACCGGAATAGAAAGTTTACCACCGTATTCAGCAATGAGTTGATTATCGGCTGTATAGACTTGCAATGGTTTTAAAAGCGGTGCTTTTTTTAGTGAACTCATTTCCGGAAGCGTTGGGGCAATATAGAGATACATGCCATAGAATCCCATCGGAAGTGAGACTAAGATAATAATAATGATCAAAAAAATTGGACGCACGAAGCCCAAACTGGATAGCTTTTTCATGATAAGTAAGCTTTAATAAGATCGAATACAAACTAATTGTGGTCAGTATAGCCTTTAGACATGCGGATTGTTAGATGAGATATTGTATCCGTGTAAAAATAAAGACCGAGATTATTGGTTTGTAATTTTTTTTGGGGATAAAAAAATAATAGGACAATAGTGTGCTCAGGTTATATCGTAAACCTAATAAGGGGTTAATGGGTGTCGATATTAGTTCGACTTCTGTTAAGTTGTTAGAGCTCTCTGTCAAGAACGGTAAATATTGGGTAGAAAGCTATGCTTTGATGCCTTTACCCGAAAACAGTGTAGTTGAAAAAAATATCTTAAATCCAGAAGCAGTTGCAGAGGCTTTGGAACGGGCGATGAATTTAGCAAATCCCCAAACCACTCATGCTGCAATTGCTGTTCCGACATCGACGGTTATTCATAAAACTATCGAAATGGATGCAGATATGAGCGATGACGAACGCGAAGTTCAGATTCGTGTAGATGCGGAGCAGTATATACCGTTCCCTTTAGATGAGGTGAGCCTTGATTTTGAGGTTTTGCCGGATCGTCTTGCGAATCCAAATCGTGTAAATGTGCTCTTGGTCGCCACAAGAACAGAAAACGTTGAAACACGCGTTGAAGTGCTTGAATTGGCAGATTTAAATCCTAAATTGGCTGATGTCGAAAGTTACGCGGTTGAGCGCGCTTTTAGCGTGTTTGCTGATAGCTTACCGATAGGTGCAAATACCATAGGGATTTTAGATATCGGCCATACCATGACGACATTATCTGTCATGCAAAATGGCAAGATTATTTATACACGAGAGCAGGTTTTTGGCGGAAAACAACTTACGCTTGAAATTCAAAGTCGTTATGGTTTGTCTTTAGAAGAAGCAAGCCGAGCGAAAAAAGATCGCTCTTTACCAGATGATTATGAAATTGAAGTGCTAGACCCATTTCTAGATGCGGTAGTTCAGCAGGCGGCCCGCTCACTACAATTTTTCTTTTCCTCATCCCAATTTAACGAAATAGACCATATTTTGCTCGCTGGTGGAAATGCGAATATTCCAGGCCTTGCCAAGCTTTTGCAGCAAAAATTAGGTTACCGTGTCACGATTGCCAACCCGTTTTTACAAATGGGCTTTTCTCCTCAAGTCGACGTTCAAAAAATTGAAAATGATGCTTCATCTTTAATGGTGGCATGTGGCTTGGCTTTAAGGAGTTTTGATTAATGGCAACAATTAATTTACTGCCTTGGCGCGAAGAGCTGAGGGAGCAACGAAAAAAACAATTTATAACGTTATGTTTTGGGGTGGTTGTTTTGGGGATTACAACCGTATTTGGGGGATGGTTTTATTTTGACCATAAATTAGATGATCAAGAGCAAGCGAATCAGCTCATTATGAGCACAAATCAGAACCTTGATCAGCAATTAAAAACATTAAACGGCTTACAGGAACAGCGTGATGCCATTATTGAACGCATGAAGTTGATCCAAGGTTTGCAGAGTCAACGTCCAGTAGTGGTAAGACTTGTTGATGAGTTAGTTCGAGTCACACCACCAGCTATGTATTTAACGAAATTTAGCCGAACCGGAGATAAGTTTACGATTGAAGGTAAAGCTGAGAGTCCAAATACAGTAGCCGAACTACTCCGTAATCTTGAAGCATCTCCTTGGTATCGTAATGCTTTTATGAACTCTTTCTTGGCTAATGAAGAGAAAAAAGATAAGGCTGCAAGTTCTCTTCTTCCTAGGGTGGAAGACCACTATGGTAGTTTTGTTGTGACTGTCGATTTGGGGGAAATGGGCGTGGCCACAACGGATGATTCTGCTAAGCCATCTACAGGTGAAAGTGTGGGGGCTGCTAAATGAGTCAAGACGAACTTCAAGAATTGTCATTAGAACAATTATCTGCAAAGAAAAAGAAATTTAATCTCGATAAATTCCTTCAGCAATTTAATACGCTGGATATGAACAACTACGGTAGTTGGCCAATATCTGTAAAAATTACGTGTTGGATTTTTATTTTCTTTGCTGTGTTAGCTTTGGGGTATTTCATTGTTATTCAACCGAAATTACAAGTTATTGATAATGCTCAAGCTCAGGAAAGCAATTTATTAAACGAATTTCGTGAAAAAGACTCGAAATTACGTAACCTGCAACAGTATCAGGTACAGCTTCAAGAAATGCAGGCAAATTTCAACCAGCAACTAGAGCAGTTACCAAAAGAAACTGAGATTCCGAGTTTAGTTGAAGATATCAACTTAACAGGAGTGAACTCTGGATTGAAATTTAAAAATATTCGCTTGGAAGATGAAGTAAAGCAGGAAATTTTTATTGAGCAACCAATTGCCATAGAAGCGACCGGGGACTATCACGCATTTGGAGCTTTTGTAAGTAGTATCGCTGCTTTGCCTCGTATTGTAACCATGCACGATTTTACTGTTGATGTATCGCCAGCTAAAGATAACAAGTCTGATATTCCTGTGCTGAACTATTCCATTAAAGCAAAAACATACCGATACGTAGGGGCAACAGATACATCGGAGCAAACAGGCAAAGCTCCAGCAGCATCTGCTTCAACGAACACTACTGTTCAGCCGAAATAGGAGAGTTATGATGAAAATTAAGCAAATTACTCTTTATGTTTTGGCGTGTACTGTGCTTGTCGGTTGTGATTCAAGAATTGATGCAGTAAATCAGGAAATGGCCAATATTCGTAATCAGCCGCCACTCCCTATTGAACCAGCACCGATTTTTACTCCTGTACCACAATTTAATTACGCTGCTCATCAATTAAAAAGCCCATTTATGCCAAGTTCTCTAGCTGCCGAGCTCAAGATTATGGCGGGGAAACGGGTTTATCCGAATTTCTCACGTGCGCCGCAACCACTCGAAAGTTATGCACTTGAAGCTTTAAATATGAAAGGGAGCATGCGTAATAATCGAGGGCACATATTGGCCTTGATCCAGACACCGGATCAGCAGATTGAACGGGTACAAGTGGGTAACTATATGGGTATGAATCAGGGCCGTATTACCCATATTAGTCCAACCCAGATTGATCTGGTTGAAATCGTACCAGATGGTCGAGAAGGCTATGTCGAAAGACCAAGAACATTGGTCTTGATTGGGCCTGCACCCTAAAATTTAGGGAGTAACAACGAAAAAATATTTTTAAAGATTATTTAATTGGGGATGGTCAGACAATGAATCACGTATTCCGTCAGTTTTCTATGGGGGCTGTAGCTATTGCGATTATGCAGGCTGCATCTGCACAGGTCAGCATGACCAACATTGTACCAATGCAAATTGCAGGTCAGGGCACAGAAATTAGAGTCATGTTTAATGGCTTGCCACCACAACCACAAGCTTACCAACTTGAAAATCCTTCACGTTTAATACTTGATTTTGATAAGGCTCAGCAAGGTTTAAAACAGTCTAAAATTAGTGTTGCAACTAATGAGGCAAGTTCTGTAGATGTTACTTCAGATGACCAGCGTTCACGTTTAACTGTAAACCTAAAAGATGCTGGAGCATTTACAACACGAGTCGAAGGTAATACCTTTATTTTAAAAATTAATTCTGCTCAAACAAGTAATAAGCCGCTACCTGTGGTCTCAGTTCAACCACAAGGTGTTTCAAATATTGGCTTTCAACGTGGTAGTCAGGGAGAAGGCCTGGTTGTTGTAGATCTTTTAGGAAGTAATACGCCTGTAGATGTTCAGCAGCAGGGTAGTAAAGTCGTTATAAGAACAATAGGTACAAAAATCCCGACACATTTAGCACGTCGCTTAAATGTAAATGATTTTGCAACCCCCGTTTCAAGTATCGATGCTTATAATGATAAAGGGGTTGGTGTAATAACTATCCAGTCCTCTGGTAGCTATGAATATATGGCCTATCAGGCAGAGAATAAGCTCACGATCAGTTTGAAACGTCCCCAAGATAAAAATGTTACCTCTTTATATAAAACGCCGAATTATTCAGGAAATAAACTTTCATTAGACTTCCAAGATATTGAAGTACGTCGTGTGTTGCAATTACTTGCTGATTTTACAGGCATCAATATGGTAGCTGCCGATAGTGTACAAGGTAATATCACACTACGTTTAAAAGATGTACCTTGGGATCAGGCTCTTGATATTATTTTAAAAACTAAAAATCTTGATAAACGCCGTAATGGCAATGTGATTTGGATTGCTCCAGTTGCAGAATTGATTAAGGCGGAAGAAGAAGAAGCGAAAGCTGTTGCACAAAGTGTCAAACTTGCACCCTTACAGACTGAGTATATTCAACTGAAGTATGCTAAAGCTGGCGATATTATGGGTCTCATTACACAAGGCTCAAATAATAGTAATGGCTTACAGCATACTTCTGGTGGAGGGACCTCAACTTCAACCAATTTAAATACTGGAGTTGATAGTCTAGGCAATAATGTGGGTAGTTTGCTTAGCCCGCGTGGCACTATTACTCAAGATGACCGAACCAATACTCTTATTATTAATGATACTGCTCAGTCAATTGATCAAATTCGTAAAATGATTGACTTGCTTGATGTGCAAGTTAAACAGGTTATGGTTGAGGCACGTATTGTCAGAGCCTCTACGTCATTTACCAAAGAACTTGGTGTGAAGTGGGGCATTCTGTCGCAAGGTATTACCAATAACAACAATTTGCTGGTTGGCGGTAGTGAAACAACTTTATGGAATTTACGCGAACCTAAAAAAGATGAAACTACAGGTGGGTATAAATATACGATTGAGCGCCCAGATAACTTAAACGTGGATTTAGGAGTTTCTAATCCTGCAGGAAGTATTGCTTTTGGCTTGATTAGTATGTCTGACTTTATGTTAGATCTTGAATTGTCTGCTTTACAAGCGGATGGTTATGGTGAGGTTATTTCTACCCCTAAAGTCATGACTGCCGATAAACAAACAGCGAAAGTTGCAACTGGTCAACAAGTTCCATATCAATCTACAACTAACTCTGCAGCAGGTTCAACTGCTACAACATCTTTTAAAGATGCTTTGCTGAGTTTAAATGTGACACCAAGTATTACACCTGATGGCAAGATTCAAATGAAGTTGGATATTTCTAAGGATTCTGTAGCGGGTGCGGCTCCAAATGGAGAGTTGATTTTAAATAAAAATAATATCAACACCAATGTATTGGTAGATAATGGCGAAACTGTCATTTTGGGTGGTGTTTTTGAGCAAACGACTATGAATTCACAAACCAAAGTTCCTTTCTTTGGTGATATTCCTGTTGTTGGGCGTTTATTTAGAAAAGATGTAAAGTCTGATGATAAACAAGAGTTGCTGATTTTCGTTACACCACGAATTGTTAATGACACTTTAGCGAGAAATCATTAATATATTTTTTAATGAAAGCAATTGAAATAGGTGGCGCCTTGCCAAGCAAAGCGTTTGAAACCCTACCAAATATTTATTTGGTAGGGCCCATGGGGGCAGGAAAAACAACCGTTGGACGTCATTTAGCAGAACTATTAGGGCGTGAATTTTTAGATAGTGATCATGAAATTGAGCGCAAGACAGGGGCTACTATTCCCTGGATTTTTGAAAAAGAAGGAGAAGTCGGCTTCCGTACGCGTGAAACTGTCGTTTTAAATGAGCTTACTTCACGTAAGGCATTAGTGCTTGCCACAGGTGGCGGTGCTATTACTCAGGCGCCTAATCGGGAGTTTTTAAAGCAACGTGGAATCGTTGTTTATCTATATACTCCTGTCGAATTACAACTACAAAGAACCTATCGCGATAAAAATAGACCTTTATTACAAGTTGAAAATCCTGAACAAAAATTGCGGGATTTATTAAAGATCAGAGATCCTCTGTATCGTGAAGTTGCACACTATACGATTGAAACGAATCAAGGTGCTGCACGTGATCTTGCCCAAAAGATTTTGCAACTTATTCTATCGAACAAGTTAAAATAGACGAACTGACTAGTGGTTTTATAAATTCATGCAAACTTTACATGTTGAATTAGGCGAACGCCGTTATCCTATTTTCATTGGTAGCCAACTTGACCCGAAACAATTACTAGAGCCTTATATTCATGGTCAACAGGTCATGATTGTGAGTAATGTTACGGTTGCGCCTTTATATTTAAGCCACTATCAGGAAGCTTTGGAAAGTCTAGGTAAAACGGTTGCGACCTGTATTTTACCTGATGGCGAAAAGTATAAAGATATTCAGCATTTAAACTTAATTTTTGATGCATTGCTTGAAGCTGGTTTTAACCGCGATTGTACGGTTTTAGCTTTAGGTGGTGGCGTCATTGGTGATATGGCTGGTTTTGCTTCTGCTTGTTTCCAACGTGGCGTTTATTTTGTACAGGTTCCTACGACCTTACTTTCACAAGTAGATTCAAGTGTTGGTGGAAAAACAGGAATTAATCATCCGCTTGGCAAGAATATGTTAGGTGCTTTTCAGCAACCACAAGTCGTTTTAGCTGACATGGCACAATTGAATACATTGCCAGAACGTGAGCTCTCGGCCGGTTTAGCCGAAGTAATTAAATATGCACTTTTGGGTGATGAAGATTTCCTGGTTTGGCTTGAAGAAAATATGGATGGCCTAGTTGCAAGAGATGCTGACCTTTTAGCAGAGGCTGTTTATCGTTCATGTGCTCATAAAGCCCGCATTGTTGCCAATGATGAGAAAGAGCAAGGTGAACGTGCTTTACTTAACTTAGGTCATACTTTTGGCCATGCGATTGAGTCGTATCTAGGTTATGGAACTTGGTTGCATGGTGAGGCTGTAGCAACTGGAATGGTTATGGCGGCAGATTTATCACAACGTTTGGGTTGGATCTCAAATGAAGATGTGGCACGTACAAAAAAAATCATTCAACGTGCGAATTTGCCGATATCATGTCCACCAATTCCATTGGATGATTTCCTTGGATATATGGCTCATGACAAAAAAGTTCTTAATGGGCAATTACGTTTGGTGTTGTTAAAACAACTTGGGCAAGCTGTAATTACTAAGGACTTTGATGTTGAACTTATGAAACAAGCTATTTTGGCGAATCAACACGGATAACAAATAAGGTAAAGCATGACTGTATCACGTACACTTTGGCAGAATGTTCAACAATATATCTGGTTGGTTGGTGGTATTGTCTGCTTATTCCTTGCTTTTATTTTTTGGGTCATAACTGATAATAAAAAACTGGTTGAGGTTGAAAAGTCAGCTGATTCCGATGCACCTGTACAAATTCAGCCAGAGAAAGTTGCAACCACTCCTAACTTAGGTGCTTTAGCTGACGAGGTTCGTCCACTGGATTTAACAACGCGAACTGTGGCGTCAGGTGAACATGAGCCTGAGTTTCGTGGCACAAAATTTATTAATGAAAATAAAAAACAATGGACGCTTGAGTTATTCAGAGCTTCTGATGAAGACATCATTAAAAACTTTTTAAAAAGTCGTACTGATCGTAATAAGTTTATTTATTTCCGCTTAAGCGGAGAACAACAAGCAGAACAGTATGTGTTGGCTTACGGAACATTCAAACGTTCAGAAGATGCGGTTCAGCAATTAACACAGATTAATTTGCAGTTACCTGATTCGGTTAAACCTCAGCCACAGCAGTTCTCAAGTTATGCCCCACTGGTAAATGATTTGGGGGCAGATGAGATGAAAGGTGGCAATAATCAGTTATATGAAGTTAGATTGCGTCCAGCGGCTTTGCCTAGAATTGATGAATCTTTATTAATGTCAGCTCCAGCGAGTGGTACCCTAAACACTCAGCCAAAACCTGCTAATAATAACTCAGCTACAAAAACTACTATTGTGCGTCGTGATGCGGCAGGGAATGTGGTTGATGTACAGCAATCGAATTCTAATATTGATCAGCCAAATAAACCTGCACAGACACGGGTTAATGAGAATCAACCCAAAAATGCTACAAATGAGGGCACAAGAGGGAACTAAATCACCTTAATTTGTGCTCTAAAATAGTGCAAATATATGGTGTATTAATATTTTTTGACCAGATGTGGTGCATATTTAGTCATTTTTTAACATGATAACGTGAATAAAATAATTATATTTATAATAAATATAAAGATTTAGGCCTATTTTTCTATTTTGGCACACTTTTTGCTTTATTGTTGTGCTTATTAATGTGCTGCAAACTATTTTAGCCTCTAAGAAGTGAATTCTATGCAGAGTCGTGGGGTCGAACTGCTTTAAAAGAGTGCGAAATAAGTCAAAACATTTTTCTAGCAAAACCAGTGTACGTAAAAATGGAACAGCGTATATTGGCTTATCCGCCCAAAATTTTTTTTTGCGAAACATTGAGCTAACTATCGTCCATAGGCACTATCGCAAAAAGAAGTTGTTTGTTTGACGCTCGAAAGAGCCTTATTGAAAGAAGGGTACGCTATGCACATGCCATCGCCTAATACTGTAGCTCCCGCTCAAGGTTTATATCAGCCTGATGAGTTTAAGGATAACTGTGGTTTTGGACTGATTGCCCATATGAAGGGTGAATCAAGTCATCATCTAGTAGAAACCGCGATTCACAGTTTAAGTTGCATGACGCACCGTGGTGGTATTGCCGCAGATGGCAAGACGGGAGATGGTTGCGGCTTATTATTGGCGATGCCAAAGCAATTTTTCCGTGATGAAGCAAAAAAACTGAGTGATATTACACTGAGTGAAATTTTTGCTGTGGGTACGGTATTTTTAAATATTGATCCAGCATTAGCACAGCACTCTAAAAATATTTTAACGAAAGAAATTGAGTCAGAAGGTTTACGTGTACTTGCTTGGCGTATCGTTCCAACAAACAACGATGCATTGGGTGAAATCGCGCTTCAATCTTTACCTGCTTTTGAGCAAGTCATCGTCAACTGCCCAATGGGCGTAACTGAGGTTGAATTTAACCGTAAGTTATTCTTGGCGCGTCGCCGTGCGGAACAACAACTCCAAAATGATCCGTTATTTTACGTGACTACGCTTTGCTCGACAGTTATTAGCTATAAAGGCTTAATGATGCCTGCGGCGATTGCCGAGTTTTATACAGACTTGGCAGATGAGCGTTTAAAATCACATATCGTGGTATTCCACCAACGTTTCTCTACAAATACATTACCGCGTTGGCCATTAGCTCAGCCATTCCGTTATCTTGCGCATAATGGTGAAATCAACACAATTACAGCAAACCGTAACTGGGCATTGGCGCGTACTCCTAAATTTGAAAACCCATTATTACCAGGTTTGACTGAGCTTAACCCGATTGTAAACCGTACAGGTTCGGACTCTTCAAGTTTAGATAATATGCTTGAGATTCTGGTGGGCGGTGGTATGGATTTATTCCGTGCTTTACGTATGCTCGTGCCACCAGCTTGGCAGAACGTTGAAACTTTAGATGCAGACTTGCGTGCATTCTATGAGTTCAACTCAAAACATATGGAAGCTTGGGATGGTCCGGCAGGCCTCGTTATTCAAGATGGTCGTCATGCGATTTGTATGCTTGACCGTAATGGTTTACGTCCTGCGCGTTGGGTTATTACCAAAAATGATTACATTACCTTGGCATCTGAAATTGGTGTTTGGGGCTATGAGCCAGAAGATGTAGTATCAAAAGGTCGTGTAGGTCCTGGTCAAATCTTGGTTGTTGATACCCTTACAGGTAAAGTGCTTGATACTAAAGATGTTAGCAATCACTTGAAAAACATGCGTCCGTACCGTGAGTGGTTGCGTGACCATGCGATTCGCTTAAATGCAAACCCGGAACTTGAAGAACAACTTGTTGATAAAGGTTTAACTGGCGATGCATTAAAAGCGGCTCAAAAAATGTTTATGGTGACATTTGAAGAGCGCGATCAGTTGTTACGTCCAATCGCTGAGAGCGGCCAGGAAGCTGTGGGTTCTATGGGTGACGATACACCAATGGCTGTATTGTCTCGTCAAGTACGTCATGTGACCGATTACTTCCGTCAACAGTTTGCACAGGTGACAAACCCGCCAATTGACCCATTACGTGAGTCAATTGTTATGTCACTTGAAACCTGTTTGGGTCGTGAGCAGAACGTATTCGAACAAGGTCCTGAGCATGCTGATCGTATCATCATCTCTAGCCCGGTTTTATCAAATTCAAAAATGCAGCAAATTCGTAGCATTGAACGTGCGGGTTATGAGGCGGTTGATATTGATCTGAACTATGCTGAAACCGAAGGTTTACAAGCTGCGATTACTCGTATTTGTGAAGAATCTGCACAAGCTGTTCGTGATGGTAAGACCTTAATTGTTTTAACTGATAAAAACATTCGTCAAGGTTATTTACCTGCAAATGCTGCGCTTACAACAGGTGCGGTACACCATCACCTCATAAAAACTGGTTTGCGTACTGATGCAAACATTATGGTTGAAACCGGTTTTGCACGTGATCCACATCAATTTGCGGTGTTACTCGGTTTTGGTGCTACTGCCATTTACCCATACCTTGCATATGATGTAATCAATGATTTGATTGCTAAAGGTGAGCTTTTAGGTGATCCAATCCATGCACAGGCAAACTTCCGTAAAGGTATCGAGAAAGGCTTATTAAAAGTTCTTTCAAAGATGGGTATCTCGACAGTAGCTTCTTACCGTGGTGGTCAGTTATTTGAAGCAGTTGGTTTATCTTCTGAAGTTGTAGATCAATGTTTCTTAGGTGTTCCTAGTCGTATCCAAGGTGCAACATTTGTTGATCTTGAAAATGACCAGAAAAAATTAGCGGCTACAGCTTGGTCTAACCGTAAACCAATTGATCAAGGTGGTTTGCTGAAATTCGTATTTGGTAAAGAATACCACGCGTTTAACCCAGACGTGATTAACTCGCTACATAAGGCAGTTCGTTCTGGCAAATACGAAGACTTTAAAGAATATGCCGAGTTAGTGAATAACCGTCCGATCGCGACTATTCGTGACTTATTTAAGTTAAAAACAACCAATCCAATTCCGGTTGAGCAAGTTGAATCGGTTGAAGCTATCTTACCTCGTTTCGACTCGGCAGGTATGTCATTAGGCGCGCTTTCTCCAGAAGCCCATGAAGCAATTGCAATTGCCATGAATACCATTGGTGGTCGCTCAAACTCTGGTGAGGGTGGTGAAGATCCTGCGCGTTACGGCACAATTCGTAACTCGAAAATCAAGCAAATTGCATCTGGTCGTTTTGGTGTAACACCTGCATATTTAACTTCTGCTGAAGTCTTGCAAATTAAAGTTGCTCAAGGTGCAAAACCGGGTGAAGGTGGTCAGTTGCCAGGTGGTAAAGTGAATGGCTTGATTGCACGTTTACGTTACTCTGTTCCGGGCGTGACACTTATTTCACCTCCGCCGCATCATGACATTTACTCAATTGAAGATTTGTCGCAACTGATTTTTGACTTGAAACAAGTTAACCCGAAAGCAATGGTATCTGTGAAGTTAGTATCTGAGCCGGGTGTAGGTACAATTGCTGCAGGTGTTGCTAAAGCATATGCAGACTTTATTACCATTTCAGGTTATGACGGTGGTACTGCTGCGTCTCCGCTTTCATCAATTCACCATGCAGGTTCGCCATGGGAGCTTGGCTTGAGTGAAGCGCATCAGGCACTTCGTGTAAATGACTTGCGTGGCAAAGTACGTGTACAAACTGACGGTGGTTTAAAGACTGGTCTTGATGTTATTAAGGCGGCTATTTTAGGTGCTGAAAGTTTCGGTTTTGGTTCTACACCAATGATCGCATTAGGTTGTAAATACCTACGTATTTGCCACTTAAACAACTGTGCGACCGGTGTTGCGACTCAACAAGATCATTTACGTCAAGAGCACTATATTGGCGAACCACAAATGCTCATTAATTTCTTCCACTTTATTGCAGAAGAAACGCGTGAATGGTTGGCAGCTCTTGGTGTAGCTTCACTTAAAGACTTAATTGGCCGTGTAGATTTACTTGAAGTCTTACCGGGTGAAACAGAGAAACATGCTCATCTTGATTTAAGTGCATTATTAACTTCTCATCCTGCTGCTGAAGGTAAAGCACAGTATTGTGAAGTAGAAGGTAATGCACCGTTTGACAAGGGCGTATTGGCTGAAAGAATGGTCGAAGAAATGCTTCCTGCAATCGAGTCAAGCGCTGGTGGTCAATTCAATTTTAATGTCGTGAACTGTGACCGTTCAATTGGTGCACGTGTATCGGGTGAGATTGCTCGTCGCTATGGCAACTTGGGTATGGAAGCACATCCGGTTGTAATGAACCTAACAGGTACTGCTGGTCAGTCACTTGGTGTTTGGAATGCTGGTGGTTTGCACATCCGTCTTGAAGGTGATGCAAATGACTATGTAGGTAAAGGTATGGCTGGTGGTCGTATTTCGATCTTCCCACCAAAAGGTTCACCTTTCCAGACACAAAATACAGCAATTATTGGTAATACTTGTTTGTATGGCGCAACTGGCGGTAAGTTATTTGCTGCAGGTACAGCAGGTGAGCGTTTCGCAGTTCGTAACTCTGGTGCGTTCGCTGTTATTGAGGGTGCAGGCGACCACTGCTGTGAATATATGACTGGTGGTGTTGTGACTGTGCTTGGAAAAGTGGGTCATAACTTCGGTGCAGGTATGACAGGCGGTTTTGCTTACGTGCTTGACCTCGATAATGACTTTGTAGATTACTACAACCACGAGTTAATTGACTTAACCCGTATTTCAACCGAATCTATGGAAGATCATAAAGAATTCTTATTGCGTATTATTGACGAGCACATCAAGGAAACAGGTAGTGCTTGGGCTTACAAAATCCGCAACGAGTTTGACTTCTACAGCCGTAAATTCTGGCTTGTAAAACCAAAAGCTGCTAACTTGCAATCGCTTTTGAAAACTACACAAGCTGACCCACAATAATTCCACGACTGCAAAGACATAGGCAGGTGCGGGCAACAAGGAAATCCGCGCCTACCCACGGAGAGAGACATGGCAGAACGCCTAAATAATGACTTTCAATTTCTGGATGTACCACGTCAAGATCCAGAGAAAAAAGATATTACTGTCCGCAAAGCAGAGTTTGTGGAAATTTATAAACCTTTTACTTCGGAAACTGTAACTAATCAGACGCACCGTTGTTTAGGTTGTGGTAACCCATATTGCGAATGGAAATGTCCTGTACATAACTACATTCCAAACTGGCTAAAACTCATTGCTGAAGGCCAAATTTTCCAGGCTGCTGAGCTTTGCCATCAAACAAATACTTTACCTGAGGTATGTGGTCGTGTATGTCCGCAGGACCGTTTGTGTGAAGGTGCTTGTACCTTAAATGATGGCTTTGGTGCAGTCACCATTGGTAATGCTGAAAAATATATCAATGACACAGCTTTTGCTTTGGGTTGGCGCCCAGATATGTCACATGTGAAGTGGACAGGTAAAAAAGTTGCAATCATTGGCGCAGGTCCAGCAGGCCTAGGCTGTGCCGACATTTTAGCTCGTGGTGGTGTTAAACCGGTGGTATTTGATAAGCGTCCTGAGATTGGTGGCTTACTAACATTTGGTATTCCAGAATTCAAGATGGAAAAAGATGTCATGAAACGCCGCCGTGAAATTTTCACAGGCATGGGCATTGAATTCCGCTTAAATACTGAAATTGGTAAAGATGTCACGATTGATGAATTACTTGCTGAATATGATGCAGTATTCATGGGGATGGGAACTTATACCTACATGAAAGGTGGTTTCCCTGGTGAAGATCTTGACGGTGTTTATGATGCGCTTGATTTCTTAATCTCTAACGTGAACCGTTGTCAGGGATGGGAAAAGGACCCAAGTGAATACATTAGCATGGATGGTAAGAAAGTTATTGTTCTTGGTGGTGGTGATACCGCAATGGACTGTAACCGTACTTCATTACGTCAAGGTGCCCACGACGTAACATGTGCATACCGCCGTGATGAAAGTAATATGCCGGGTTCTGCACGTGAAGTAAAAAATGCGTATGAAGAAGGCGTAAAGTTCTTATTTAACCGTCAACCAATCGAGATTGTTGGCGAAAATGGTAAGGTAACAGGCGTAAAAGTGGTAACGACACAAATGGGTGAACCAGATAGTCGTGGCCGCCGTAGCCCTGAGCCAATTCCGGGTTCTGAAGAAGTTTTACCTGCTGATGCAGTTTTGCTAGCGTTCGGTTTCCGTCCAAGCCCTGCTGACTGGTTTGATAGTGTGAATATTAATCTTGATGGTTCTGGTCGTGTTGTTGCACCTGAACAGCAGGAATTTAAATTCCAGACTTCAAACCCAAAAATCTTTGCTGGTGGTGATATGGTACGTGGTTCAGACCTTGTAGTTACAGCAATCTGGGAAGGTCGCCAAGCTGCTGAAGGTATTTTAGATTACCTTGGTGTTTAATCTAAAAAAATCATTATTAAAGTTTTTGATAAAGCCTGCGATATGCAGGCTTTATTTTTTTACCATTAGTCAGTTTGATGCTTTTGGCAAATACAATAAGCTTTTTTGCCCTGTTTAGCCCCTTAGTCGCAAGAGATACTCAAAACTTCCTTCTTCAATACAATAGGTGTTGAATATGAACATCGCAGGCATGACGGCAGAAAAATCATATTTAAATCGTCGAAAAGCGTTGGGTATTACAGTACGTCGTCTTGAGTTTAACCCTCAAGCTATCAAACGCTATTATTTTGCAAATTCGCCTTTAATGTCCCATTTTTTAACTGCACTCTCTTCAACATTTCCCGTGGGAGAACAGTTTTTTGTAAATAGCGTGCGTAATGTACGTGACAAAGTTTCCGACCCTCAATTACAGGCTCAGATTGCGGCATTTATTGGGCAAGAAGCAATGCATTCGAAAGCACATGGAGAGTTCAATGAGGCTTGGCGTCGTGATGACTATAATCTGGATCGCTTTCAAAACTGGTTGAATGAGCGTGACAAGTATTTAAGAACAATTTCTCCTAAGCTGCAGCTAGCACTGACATGTGCATTTGAGCATTTTACGGCTTTGCTGGGGGGATATATTTTACAGCATCCAGAACTTCTAAAAACTTTGGATCAAGATGCGCTAAAGCTTTGGGTTTGGCATGCTATAGAAGAAATTGAGCATCGTTCAGTTGCATTCGATGTCTATCAACAGGTATATGGCGATGACCGTATTCGTCGTTTACTCATGCGGAGTGTCACTACAGGGTTTGCAAGTCTTACTTTTTATGGCACTACACGGCTATTTTGGCAAGATAAATGGAAGAGCTTACCTAAAATCGGAGGTAACTTATTTGGGCTATATTTGCTTGCTAAAATGCTTATACAGCTAACTCCTGAATATTTTGCTTATTACAAAAAAGACTTCCACCCGAGTCAAAAAGATTATGGCCATATGGTCGATTATTGGAAAAGCTATTTGGCTGATGAATATCAAATGACAAGTTTCCAAGAGGAAAAAAATCCAAGACCAAGCTAATAAAAAACCGGATTTAAAAATCCGGTTTTTTTAAATCTATAAAATAAAAGCAACACAATAATGCCAAAATCGTCATACAATCGGGAAAAGTGGTTAAAAATATAAAGAAAAACTTGAGGATAATGTGACGATGAAAACGTTTAAACAACTTGCTATCGCGACAACACTTGCCAGTACCCTATTATTTTCAGGCTGTGGCTATAATACTTTACAGGTTAAAGATGAAGCTGTAACAGCGGCTTGGTCTGAGGTACAAAACCAATATCAACGTCGTGCCGATCTAGTTCCAAATTTGGTAAATGTTGTAAAAGGTTATGCTAAACATGAAGAACAGGTTTTAACAGAAGTTACCCAAGCACGTGCCAATGTTGCAGGCTTGAAGGTTGATAAAGAAGTATTAGAAGATCCAGCATTACTTGAAAAATATCAACAGGCACAAAGCCAGTTAACTGGGGCATTATCTCGACTTATTGCCGTTTCAGAAAACTACCCGGATTTAAAAGCCAATACCCAATTCCAAGAATTGCAAGTTCAGCTTGAGGGAACAGAAAACCGAATTGCTGTTGCCCGTAATCGTTATATTACAACTGTTCAGGACTATAACGCTTATGTTCGTCAGTTCCCACAAGCAGTAACAGCAAAAGTGATTGGCATGCATCCTAAAGCCAATTTCTCTGCAGAAGCATCTGCTCAGCAGGCTCCAAAAGTTTCTTTTGATTAATTTAAATCAAAGGAGTGCCGCATGAGAAATACTATATTGCTTCAGTCTAAGCAAATTAGGGTATTCGTTATTACCTTAATTGTTCTCTGCTGTGGTGTTCTGTTTCAGAATGCGGCTTGGAGTGAGAATAATATTGCCACTGCTACCGATGAAGCGGATACGGTAGTGGCAGGCAAAATTATTCAACAGCAGCAAGCTCAAGCATCTAAGCCTCAAATAAATTCTCAGGCAGCTTCGAGTGTCACACCTCAAACGCAAGTTGCAAATGATATGGCTGATGGTGAATCGATTCGCGGTTTACCAACATTAAATCAACCTGTCATTGATCAAGCTAACGTTTTGAGTGAAACCGAAAAACAACAGCTTAGCCAGAAAATCTTAAATCTGTACCAGCAAGGTAAAGCACAAATAGGTATTGTGATTGTACCGACTACAGGTCAAGAAGATATTTTTGATTATGCTTTGCGAGTAGGTGAAAAATGGCAACTCGGTTCGAGTAAACGAGATAATGGCTTACTTATCGCAGTTGCAATTAATGACCATAGAATACAGATTCTAACTGGATACGGTTTAGAAGGAGTATTACCTGATATTGTTGCAAGTCGAATTATTCGAAATCAAATTACCCCTTATTTTAAACAAGCCCAATATGCTCAAGGACTAAATGCAGGACTTGATGAAATTGGAAGAATTTTAAATTTAGATCCGGAAGTTGCTCAGCAAGCTGCTCAAGATTTAAAAGAACGCCAACATCAAGCTGCCGAAGAACAACAAGCGAAACAAACTACGCTTACAATGGCTTTATTTATTCTTGTTGCTGGGGTTGTGGGATCATTTATTGTTGGTCGACCACTTAGCGCGTCAACAGCAGGAGTTGCGGCAGCGGTAGCTGGTTTCGTAAATGGTGCTGGCGTAGTAATGAGTTTACTACTGGGTTTTGGTATTTTCTTTTTACTCATAACTTCAATTGCCCAACTGATTTTACAGGCTATTCTGAGCGGAGCTGGTGGCGGTGGACGCGGAGGAGGCTTTGGCGGTGGTGGCGGAGGCTACGGCGGCGGTGGACGTTTTGGCGGTGGAGGTGCTTCAGGCTCATGGTAACAACATCAGAAACAACCCAAATTATTACTCAGCCAAAAATTGAGGAATATGTAGAGCCAAGTTTAAAACGTTGGTTTAAGCATTTTTGTTATTTACCAGCAAGTAGCAAATATTTCTCCAAACAAGATAAACAAGCTATTGCTGAGGCTGTACAGCAAGCAGAGCATGGGCATGTTGGCGAAATACAGGTTGTCATAGAAGGCCATATCCCATGTTCACAAGCGTATAGACAAAATACCCGTTTAAGAGCCCAGCAATTATTTGCAGAACTGGGTGTTTGGGATACAGAGCTCAATAGTGGTGTATTGCTCTATTTAAATTTGTGTGAACGTACAGTAGAAATCATCTTTGATCGTGGGATTAGAAATGCAACTACTGAACAAATATGGCAGCAGATTTGTAAGTCGATTGTAGAGCAGCTTCAACAAAAGCAATATCAGAAAGCGGTAGTTACAGGAGTTCAGCAAATTGGAGAAGTGATGTCACGCTTTTACGATGAAAACATGCCAGATCAATTAAATGAATTAGGTAACGCACCTATCATTATTAATTAAATGATTGACTCAAAAATTTAACTGTTTTTAGAATTTTTGCTCAATAAGGTGGCTGACAAAAAATGTCACCTATTTGATTATTATTATAGAGATTTTTATCACATTCGATATTAAAAAAATGAAATAGGCAATAAATTAATTTTTATCGGTGATTCAGTCCTAATAATTCCTAGTGACAATTTTTGTCAGTTAATTACAGCTTAAACTACTAAAATAAGGCTTTATAAATTATAAGTTTATGTTTTTTAACAATAATAAAAGTTGGCATGGTTGCTGCAATATATTTGATAGCTGAAAAGCTTATATAAAAACATACATACAATCTTTGGGGAAAAGGCTATGAATGCACAAAAAGGTTTTACATTAATCGAACTTATGATCGTGGTTGCCATTATTGGTATTTTGGCAGCAATTGCGATTCCTGCTTATCAAAACTACATTGCTAAGTCACAAGTAAGTACTGGTTTAGCTGATATTACTGCTGGTAAGACAAATGCAGAAACTAAATTAGCAGAAGGTTTAACTGCGGCATTAACTGATGTAACAACTTTAGGTTTACAACAATCTACGAATGCTTGTGCTATTACAGCCAATATTGGAACTAATGGTGCAAGTAATATTACTTGTACATTGAAAGGTACATCACAAATTAATGGTAAAAAAATTGAATGGATCCGTGATGCAGATAATGCTACAAATGGTACGACAGGTGCTTGGCGCTGTAAAACTGATGTAGCTGAAAACTTACGTCCTAAATCATGTGGTGCTTCTTAATAGTTAATTAATAAAAAGAGAGGTTGCGGCCTCTCTTTTTTATTGAAGAAAATAAATATGTTAAAGAAAAATATTTTACTGTTTGTGATAGTAATCTATCTTATTACAGCACTATTGGGATATCGAATTGGCTGGTCTGTCTTTCAATATGATGAACTTCGTTTATTGCAGTTTCCTTTAGCGTTATGTGCTTTATTAATATTAATCTCCGCAAAAAAACTAAAATACTCAATTTATAGTCAAATTAATTTTTTTATTATTGGGGTATTTATATTAATTCAACACATAAATTGGGGAATTTTTGAGTTTCAAGAGCTTTGGTCTGCGATAGCATTACTTTTTATATTTTCTGCCTTAACATATGAGTTAAGGAATATAAAAAATATAGAGCATGGTATTGCACTAATTGTAGTTACAGCAATTATTCCATGTTTATTTATTTTGATTTCTATTTTTAATTTTATTATCCATCAACAATGGTTTGATTGGCAGTTTAACTCTGGCACGATTCGGATTTATGATAGTGTTATTGTTCCCTTGTTTTTCTTCCTGATTTATCTAAAAAATAAGAAATATCCTTATATCTCTTATTTTTACCCTATAGTAATTTTCTTTTTTGCTTTAGCATGGTTTTTTGATGGAGCTAGGTCTGCTTTACTTGCGGTAATGACAGGATTGTTAGTTCTCTTTATATATTCTAAAGAAAATCGAAAGCTTATTTTGCAAAGCTGTATTTATATTTTTTTAGCTTTTTTTATTTATAAAATCACTATTTTTTTAGCTGAAAAAAATACAATGACTGTAATACGAACGGGAACATCGCTGCGCGCAGAAATGTGGAAGTTTGTATTTGAACAATGGAAACAGCACCCATTTACTGGGGTTGGTGGTGGATACTTGTCTAAAATACAGTATGCGTATGGACATCATATACATAATCTATATTTAAGACTTATTTTTGAATGGGGCATTATAGGTCTCATATTCTGTATATGGATGTTGACCCAATTAATTGGTTTATTTAAAGATAAAACTGTTTCACTAATTTTGAAAGTTGGTGTGATCGCCGTTTTAGTTGATGCAATGTTCTCAGGTAGTATGGTGTACCCAGCGTCACAAATTGCCTGTGTATTATTTATAGCTTTTACTTTTTCTCATAGAGAGTTAACTTCTAGTTCCCAATATTCTTCTAGGTCGACAAAAATACTGATTGCTTTATGGGGAGTTTTATTCTTATACATCACAATAATGTATTTAGGGCAAGATTTAACTTGTTGGAGTTGCGGAAGCTATGGAGGACGAATGGCTCCAAACTTTTGGTTTTATGGTGGTGCGGAGCACTTAGTACCAGCTTCAAAAATTCCTTAACTTTTGAAGTAAAATTTATCAAAGCCATTTCATATAGACTCATACATTTTTCTTTAGGGTTCCATGTATAATTTCACCCATTTCTAATAGTCTCAAACCTGTCACTATGCAAGTATTCTTTCTGTTCCTCGCAGCAATTTTGTTGGGTTTTGCGTGGTTATCACCATTTCACTATAACCCTTGGGTAATGTTTTCTAGTGAAATGAGTACTTTTGCGGCAGGTTTAAGTGTCTTAGCTGCACTTTTTTATCAAAATATTAAAATTCCGCGTGCACAATTATTGCTATTGCCATTTATTTTAATTCCAGTGGTGCAGTGGGCTTTTGGTCTAGTTTTTGATTTTAGTACAGCTTTGTTAAGTTCACTTTACTTATTAGGCTTCTGGTTTATGGTTGTGGCGGGTTATAACTTGTCACTAGATCAACAAAAGCGAGATCAAATTTTTACAGGCTTTAGTTTATTACTGATTATTGTATCAATTGCGACCAGTTTTATTGCGATATGCCAATGGTTAAATATTGAGTCTCATTTTGTGCATATGTTGCATTTAATTGGTAACCGTCCTTACGGCAACTTTGGTCAACCTAACAATATGGCAACCTTTCTGATTATGGGGCTATTAGGTTGTCTATTTTTATATGAAAAGAATAAAGCAACAGTTTGGTTACTTTTCCCTTCAGCACTTATTATCTTGTTTACAATCGCTTTAAGCCAATCAAGAACTTCTTGGGTGGTTTTTCCATTTTTACTTATCTATTGGATAGTTAAACTATTTGGAAAACAAAAAAGATTTGGTTTTATTCAAGGGTTCTTGTGGTGTGCTGGTTTTTTTGTAATAGCCGGCGTAATTCTGCCATTTGCTACTAGTTTAATTGAAGCATGGTCGAGCGCTGATGTAGCCCAAGCAAGTAGTTTAGTTGAAAGAGCAAGCTCTGGATATCTACGTTTTAATATCTGGACCCAAATGCTACTTGCTGTACAGCAACATCCTTGGTTGGGGTATGGTTGGAACCAAACCAGTGTAGCGCAAATGTCAGCCTATGCTCTTTTTCCAACAACTGAGTGGACGACCAGTGCCCATAATATTTTATTAGATCTCATCATCTGGAACGGTATCCCAATAGGTATAGTCATTATTGCTTACTTTGCATGTTGGTTCCTTTGGCTAAACCAGCAGGCTAAAGAAACTATCTCAATTATTGCAATTATGATGGTGTGTACCGTACTCATTCATGCCATGTTAGAGTTTCCTCAACGCTACGCTTACTTCTTACTTACTTGTGGATTCTTATTAGGCATAATTCAGGCACAGACACCTGTACTCAAAGGTATTGTGCTCAACAAGCAGGTTCTTCGTTTAATTTGGGGAGTCAGTTTAATACTTCTGCTAGCAATTTGGCGTGACTATAATGTCTATGTCACAAATAGTAATTTGTTGTTTAAGAATAAACAGCCAAATGCTGAGGTTTTGGGAAGTAATCAGATTTTTGTTTTAACGCAGTTTGAGCAGCGTCTAAAATGGATTGAGATGAAGCCTGAAACTACTTTATCTGATGCTGATTTAGCAGTGTGGGGTAATTTTGTGAAGAATAAAGCGACGCCTTATAACTTGCGTAAATATGCCCAGCTACTTGCCTATAATGGAAAAGTAGAACAGGCCGAGCAACAAATATTTATTTTGCAGCATCTTTATCGACAGCAAATAACTTTGGCAGAGTTGTTAAAAGATAAATAAAAAAAATCCCCTTGAATACAAGGGGATTTTTTTATGAGAAATTACATTTGGCTTTGAATATAATTTTCGATACCAACACTGCCAATAAGATCAATTTGAGTATCTAACCAATCCCAATATTCTTCCTCTTTTTCTAAGATTTCTTGTACCAAATCACGCGTTACATAGTCTTGTTCTGTTTCGGCTAAAGCGACCGCTTTTTGAATTGCTTCAATATTTTCTTTTACTTTACGGATGTCGCATTGCAGAACTTCTTCTGTATGTTGACCGATATACAATTTACCTAAGTGTTGAAGATTAGGGAGACCTTCTAAAAATAAGATACGCTCAATAATTTTGTCAGCATGCTTCATTTGGCGAATTGATTCTTTATATTCGGCAGAACCGAGTTGTTCAATTCCCCAATCATTAAACATACGAGAGTGTAAAAAGTATTGATTAATTGCAGTTAAATGATGATACAGCACTTGGTTGAGCTGATTAATGACATCACGATTGCCTTTCATTGTAGCTACTCCAAAACAATTTCTGCCTTAATTCAATTAAGGCAATCTATAAATTCATTTTAGTGAACAATCATGGATATGGCGAGTAATTTATAGAACAGCAAATGAAAATCGCAATCAAAAACAACACAATATTGGTAAATGTGAATTTCCTTCCAAAAAAAACCGCTTCAATGAGGAACATTTAACGTTCCGCAAAAAGCGGTGGAGGAGTCAATAAATTTTTGTTAAATATAAATTTTTATTATGCAGCTACAGAAATGCGAGCAGCAATTTCTGCTAATTCTTCACTAATAATAGCACGTGCTTCTGGTGCACAGCGTCCACAGCAAGTACCAAGATCAAGCAAATCGCGAATTTCACGATAGCTTTCAGCGCCATTTTCAATAGCGTCTTTAATATCCTGATCGGTAATGCCACGACACAAGCAAACGTACATGGGAGTGATCCCCAAATATAAATGCGATAATTGATATTATTGATAATTATTATCGTTTGTCAATGAAATTCATTTAAAATCTCATTTATCGTTATTGGGATTTTGGATAAAAAAATACCACCTAAGCGGAAATCTGAGAGTTACTCAGCTTTTTAAGCTGGGGTGGTATCTAATTTTAGAGCTAAATAATTTCTAGTTAATATTTTATCTTACTGATTAATAATAACAATTCCATCCATTTCAACTAAAGCCCCTTTAGGCAGGCTTGCTACACCAAGTGCAGCACGAGCAGGGTATGGTTGAGCAAAATATTCGCCCATAATTTGGTTAACGAGTTGGAAATTAGATAAATCAGTAAGAAAAATATTGAGCTTTGCAATATCTGCAAGTGTGCCGCCTGCAGCTTCACATACTGCTTTAAGGTTATCAAAAACACGGCGGATTTGAGCTTCAATACCGTCTACAAGTTCCATACTGTAAGGATCTAAACCAATTTGCCCTGATAAATATAGTGTGTTACCTACTAAAATGGCTTGAGAATATGTGCCGATGGCAGCAGGGGCATTTTCAGTATGAATGACTTGACGGGACATTTGGTTCTCCTTGATTAAATCTTTTTTCATCATAATCGATGATACGTTTTGACAAAAGTATCATCGATTTAATTGATTAAGTACTTCTAGAAGTTAGATTTTAGTAAAGCAGAACAAATTTTAGCTGACTTTGGAAATTTCCATTTGTGGAGCAGGGGCGTCTAGACGCTCAATACGTGGGAAGCCATAGTGCATTCGTAAATCACGAATGACTTTTGCAATATGTTTACGGTTGTTTACTACAATATTGACGAAAGTACGCTGTTCGTTGGAATGTACCATTTCTACCCCAGCATTATTTTTACGACATTGGTAGATGAGGTCTGATACCTGTTCATCATTCATTGCCATATAAATCGCAAGGTAAGCAGTAAAACGTACATCATCTACGTCATCTGCTTTCCATTGAAGCGGCATAATGTTTTCTGGGTGTAAATGTTGTTCATGAAGCAAATTATGACAACGAATACGGTGCACAATTAAACCACGTCGTGTTAAATGGCCTTGAATTGGATCGCCTAAAATAGGATTACAACAGTGGGCATATTTAACATCAATGCCTTCAGTTCCTTGAATTAGTCGATCTGAATTTTCTGCTCGAGGATGCTTGTCATTTGCAAACAAATGGTTAGCTACAAGTTGAGGAAGTAAATCTCCAACAGCAATTTGCTCAAATAATGCATCTTTATTATCAATATGACGCCATTGTAAGAGATCTAACCAATCTGCATCTGAAAGGTCGTTAATAGAACGATTAAAGAGTTTCAAAGCTCGTGAAAGTGCTTGGGCACCAACTAAACGTTGTTCTTCAATATCTTGGTCTTTGAGTACGTGCTGTAAAGCACGGCGAGCTTTTTGAGTGTTAATGAAGCTCAGCCAATCTGGATTTGGCGTTGCTAAAACGTCAGTAATAATCTCAATAACCTGCCCACTAACTAATGGTGTAGAAAGTGGCTTAATTTCACCATCAACTTTCGCACCTACCGCATGGTTGCCTAAGAAAAGACTAGCTGAATAGGCAAAATCAACTACTGTGGCACCTTGTGGTAACTCATGTAACTGGCCGTGTGGTGTGTAAACCCAAATTTTTTCTTGATGCAAATAATCAAGTAAGTCATTAAAAGTCGTTTTAGCACATTCACCATCAATGAGTGTATTTAGGTTCTGCATGGAAGCTTGAATGGCAGAGCGGCAAGTTTGTGGAGCATTTTCGCCGAGTACTACACCGAAACGTGCAGCTTTACGCATCAACTCAGTTTGAATAGTGAGCGATAAGGTAGTTTTTTCACCCTTAAGCTTGATCATTAATGACTGATTGCCACCTGGTAACGGGCGGCGGATATGATCTTGATATTGGATGACCTGAAAATTTTCTTTTAAGGCTGCTACTAAACGATCGCAGTCTGCAATAGACTGCAAAACGATTTCAAAGGCATGGCTATGAGTAAGTTCTTGTAAATCCATTTCATTTTTTACGAAATGGCGTAAGAGCTCAATATTATTATTTTTCTTTTTAATTCGACCTTGAATATGATAATTGTGGAGAAGCTCCGCAAGATTTTGTTCCCAGATACTTTGGTATTTACATCGCTCTGGCTTGGTTTGAAGCAACGCATTTTGAACGTTATCAAACATATCTAAATCGAGATTTTGATAACATAAATTTTCAAGGTTATCGGCCATTTCATTCATGCCGACTAATCTTGCCATCGGTACGAAAATATCAAAGGTTTCTTGAGCAATACGAGCACGTTTATCGGGACGTAAGGCGCCCAATGTGGTCATATTGTGGTAGCGATCAGCTAGTTTAATAATAATGACGCGTGGATCTTGCAAAGTAGCTTGTAGAATTTTTCTAAAAGAAGCAGCTTTATTATATTCTTTATCGCTCGACTGGCTTAGTTTGGTTACGCCATCAACAAGCTCTGCAACTGTTTGTCCAAATCGCTCAATAATATCGTATTTTGTATATTGAGTGTCTTCAATGACATCATGTAAAAGTGCAGCCATTAATGTTTCAGGATCCAGGCGCATATTCGCTAAAATACAGCTAACCGCGATAGGATGCAGAATATAAGGTTCACCACTTTTACGGGTAATACCAGTGTGTGCCAGATCTCCAAAATCGCAGGCAGCAAGCACTTTTTCGACTTCACTTACCGATAAGTAAGGGTCGATAATTAATTTGAGCTGTTGCTTGGCTTGGCTGACCTCTTCGCCTGGCATAGACCACCCTTTTTCTGTTGCTTAAAAAACTAAATCTATCTACTTCTTAATGAAAAGCATATTGCGGAACTTGTCAATTTTTTCGATTGAAAAAGTGTATTTTTTTTTCAATGAAAATAATTGCTTTTACCAATATGTTTTAAATATGCATAAGCCAAATAAAAAACCATCGCAAAAAAACGATGGTTTTTTATAGAAACAGGAATAATTAGAAAGAAAAACCTTCTAAATTTAAGCTGTTTGTAGAAAGGGCAAGATCAAGACTAGAAGTTTGGTAATCTTGCTCACGTTGTTTAAGAATTTCTTTCGTTACGTGACCTACAGCGATTTCACGTAAAGCAACAACTGTTGGTTTGTCGTTATCCCATTCTACAGTTGGCTCCATGCCTTGACGTGCCAATTGACGAGCACGTTTACTTGCAACGAGCACAAGCTCAAAACGGTTGTCTACATGATCTAAACAATCTTCAACGGTGACGCGTGCCATAAAAGTTCTCGTTTTGGAATGGTAAATTTGAACAGACTAAATAGTATAAAAGGCTTTCGTTCCAGACTCAAGTTATTCCTGTTTTGGTTGTGGAGTAATCAAGTCTTGAATTAGATTTTGATGTCTTTTTGCCTGTTGAGATAAGACTAAACGATTTGCTGTAATGACGGCTTCAAGCTCATGTAGGGCTTTATTAAAGTCATCATTAATGATGATATAGTCGAAATTTACATAATGCTGCATGTCTTCAACAGCACAGCTTAAGCGGTGTTCAATAACTTCAACAGAGTCTGTACCACGGTTAGATAAACGCTGACGTAAATCGAATTGAGTAGGTGGTAAAATAAAGATCTGTTTAGATTCAGGAAACAGCTTGCGTACTTGCTCTGCACCTTGCCAGTCAATTTCAAGCAAGACATCATGTCCTTGAGCTAACTGTTGTTTTACGGTTGCTTGCGAAGTGCCATAGTAATTACCAAATACTTCAGCATATTCGATAAATCCACCTTGGTTCACTTGGTCTAAAAATTCATCTTTTGTTGTGAAGTGATAGTGAACACCATCTAACTCACCTGGTCGTTGACCTCGGGTAGTATGCGAAACTGAAACATGTAAATTGCTCACACGGTCAAGTAGGGCTTTCACCAAAGATGTTTTGCCCGTTCCTGATGCAGCAGAAACGACAAACAATAGACCCGACATGATATTTTTCCTGATATGATAAAATATCTTCGCTATTGTAGTGTACCGTGCGTTTAAACTGAATAGTTTTAACTGCAAATATTTACGAGAAGTTCCCCTGTTTTATTAATTTTGAGGCTGTTATGGAAATTGTGTTAGCTAATCCGCGTGGTTTTTGTGCCGGTGTTGATCGAGCCATAGCAATCGTCAATCGGGCTTTGGAATGTTTTAATCCTCCTATCTATGTACGTCATGAAGTTGTACACAATAAATTTGTGGTAGATGACTTACGCCAAAGAGGGGCAGTTTTCGTTGATGAGCTCGATCAAGTGCCAGATGATTCTATTGTAATTTTCAGTGCGCACGGTGTTTCAAAAGCAGTTCAGCAAGAAGCAGAGCGTCGAGGCTTAAAAGTTTTTGATGCAACTTGTCCATTGGTGACTAAAGTACATATTGAAGTAACTAAATATGCTCGCGAAGGGACAGAAGCTATTTTAATTGGTCATGAAGGGCACCCAGAAGTTGAAGGTACGATGGGACAATATGACAAATTAAAAGGTGGCGATATTTATCTGGTTGAAGATGAGGCTGATGTGGCAGCACTCGAGGTTAGACATCCGGAAAAATTAGCATTTGTTACGCAAACGACCTTATCTATTGATGATACAGCAAAAGTGATTGATGCTTTGCGTGCAAAATTCCCGAATATTCAAGGTCCGCGTAAAGATGACATCTGTTATGCAACTCAAAATAGACAAGATGCAGTACGTGACCTAGCTGAAAAATGTGATGTTGTGCTGGTTGTTGGCTCACCTAACTCGTCAAATTCGAATCGTTTACGTGAGCTTGCTGAGCGTATGGGGAAAGCTGCTTATCTAGTAGATAATGCAGATCAACTTGAACAATCATGGTTCAATGATACTTGTAAAATTGGTGTTACAGCAGGAGCTTCTGCTCCAGAAATTTTAATTAAGCAAGTGATTCAACGTTTACAAGATTGGGGAGCTCAGGCGCCTAAAGAATTAGAAGGACGTGAGGAAAATATTACTTTTAGTCTTCCTAAAGAATTACGTATACATGTGACCCAAGCATAAAATGTGACTTATTTAACATACTGATTTTAAATAGTTAAACAGATAATTGTTAACATGACAGTTATCTGTTTTTTTATACCCTTTGTCTGTTTTGTATTTGTTTTGTAATTTGTAAAAGTAAAATTTAAATAAGAAATAAAAAATTTTAGTTTTATTTGGGGTTCTGGGGATGAGGGGAATTATTCCACAAGAAGGGTTCACCTTGGTCGAGCTAATGGTGACGATTGCGGTCATGGCTATTATTGCATTGATGGCTGCGCCATCAATGTCAAATTTATTAGAAAGTAAACGTTTAGATGCTAATCAAAGAGACTTAATCAACACTTTATCAGAAGCGAAAAGTCAGGCAATTTTAGGCCGTCAGAATGTTTCTGTTAACTTGAACTCAACAGCTTCAAATACACCCACTTCATTAAATTGGCAGACAGCTTCTAATAATACTCTTGAGCTAAAAAATATAGCCGCTGATGGTACGCAAAGTTCTTTAACGACTACCACTTTAGCTTTTAATGCAAATGGAGTAGTGGCAAATATAACTCAAGATACGCTTTTATCTATTTGTAATTCTAGAATAAATAAAAAGAAAGTCATTATTTTGACCAAGCTTGGCACTTTAGTTTTTAAGGCCGAGGAGACTTGTTAATGCATCACTATAAGCAAAAAGCCCAAGCTGGGGTGGGCTTACTCGAAGTTTTGGTTGCCTTAATTTTACTTGCTATTGGAGTTTTAGGTTATGTTGCCTTGCAGCTAAGAGCTATGGATGCCTCTTCAGAAGCATTAAGTAAATCTCAAGCCATTCTAGTGATGAGGGGATTAGCAGAAAATATCCGTACAAATAGTACTCAAGCTAGCCAGTATCCTACATTTGTGCGTAGTTATAGCAACTATACATCTGATACTCCTGCACCCACGTCATGTTTTAACTCTCTATGTACTGCCTCCCAACTTGCTCAATTTGATGCCTATCAAGCAGCTAGAAATGCTAATCAACTGGGTATGAGAATTACGATGTCAAATTGCCCTGGCGTTACAAATACAATGGTGCAACAACGCCAGTGCCTATTTGTCTTTTGGGGTAAAACTGCGCCAGTGATTACTACAAATGGAACAAATACTAGTGTGGATGTTTCAAGTTGTATGAGTAATAACGGTGTTTACGTGAATAATTTAACTTGCTTAATGATGGAGGCATATTAAATGGCTCAATCATTTATTTCTAATAAAGAACAAGGTTTTACCTTGATTGAACTTATAGTCGCCTTAGCTTTAGGCCTAATATTAGTGGCTGCTGCAACACAGCTATTTATTGGAGGGCTTTTATCGAGTCGATTGCAAAAAGCCAATGCTGAAATCCAGGACAGCGGTATTTTTGGTTTGGAATATATGGCACGTGATATACGGCTTCTAAATTATGGAAATGTTGTAAATCCACAATTAACAGATACAACGCCTTGGGGAGGTATTGTATTAACAGGTTCAACAGCAACAAATGCCAACAATATTAATTTTATTCCAAAAGTTGATACAAATACTTATATTCCGGAAGCGTTATTAAGCCGTGGTGCAGGTGATACGGTAAGTACAGTGAATAACCACTGGAAAGGTCTTTCAAATATACAGAATAGTTCAAATGCTGAAGTACAAAGCGATCAACTGACTATTCAATTCATTGCCCCGACCAATATGACTAATTGTGAAGGTGTGAATGTGTTAGCGGGGGACCTAATAGTTCAACGGTATTTTTTACGTGTTGATAATAATGGTAGCTCTCAACAGGATTATGCACTTGCATGTGATGCGAATACCCCTGCGGTTAGTGCTACAGCGCAACCTGATATCGTTAATGGATTAGGAGATGCAGGGCAAATTATACTGCCTCGTATTGACCATTTTCATGTCTTATTAGGTGCGAAAAACGCAGCTGGTAATTTTGCTTATTACACAATTCCTCAGTATCGGGTGGCTGCGCAAGCTGCTCGAGATGCGAGTCCAGCTGTGGCTGCTCCAAGAATTCTGTCAATACAAATATCGGTATTAGCCCGTTCTACAAATAATGCTCAAAATAAGGCAATAGACCCTAATCAGTCTTTTCTTATGCTAGATCAGAATGTGCATGCTGCTGATAACAGAACTCGCTTTTTGCGACGCGTATATAGCGTGACAATTGCTTTACGCAATGCAATGGGAGAAACAATATGACCCATTTAAATTATAAAAATATTAAAGGTCGATCTAAGGAAACGGGTGCCACACTTATTGTTGTACTTATTATTTTATTGATTGTTATTTCTGTCGGGGTTTTGGCAATAAGAGTAGCGATTGTTTCTCTAAAAGTTGCAACTAATAGCCAAGTTGGCCAATTAAACTTTCAATCTTCAGATACTCCGTTAGAGCTTATTGTACAGATGAACCCAACCACATTGACAAATATTACCAATGTGATTGGAGCAGCACTGAAAGCACATGAAAGTAACCCTGGTGCGGAATATAACTTTTGCTATAAACCAACTTCTACATCTGTAAGTTTTGCTCAAACTCGGGGGGCAAGTTTGCTTCGAGCTGGCAGCGCCAATAATGCTGTGGTTGAAGATGGTGGAGTAGCAGGTTTCTGCGATTTAACAAGTGACTATGGGAGTAATCGTCAAGCGGTAGTTACTCAAGTTGCTGTCAGTATCCCAACCGATGCCATGGCTGATATTCCGGGTTCAAATCTACCTCGGGACATAAATCTTTCCGAAGGAACCCAACTTCCTAAAAGCATGCTATCTACGCAACGTATTCGGGTTATTACAACAGCGTTTTTACCTGCTTATGCCTCGACTTCTTTAGAAGCTCTGCAATCTGATTGCTTAAGTACGAGTTCCGCAAAAATTAGTGACAACTTTGATAGTGCATTAACGGATAAGCAAACCCTAGCTGATTGTTTGGCAAACCATAACGTACCTTTTAGTACTCAAGTTCAAGAATTTAACTATACCAATAAGCTGACTGAAATCACGGCACCAGGTTCATAATGGGGAATATCATGAAACTAAAATTGAAGAATTTTAAGCCAAATAATTTATGGTATGCCGTCTGTTCAAGCTCAATGATATTCACATGGCTGATGACAAGCTCTGTGGTGCAGGCAAGTGATTTACAAATTTATGCCTCACCTACAGCAGGTAAAAAAACAATTGTGATGATGTTGGATACATCAGGAAGTATGACCAACAATAGTTATGGTGAAAACCGCTTAGCCATGCTTAAAAATGGTATGAATGCTTTTTTGGCTAGCAATAACCCTGTCTTAAATGATACGCGAGTAGGTTTAGGAAATTTCTCGGCAAATGGCGACAGCCGAAGTGGACAAATCTTGGTGGCTGCTGCTCCTTTAGGAGATGCGAGTACTTTAAATACGGTAGGCTCACAACGTTATAAATTAAAACAAGCTGTTGCTAATTTAACTGCAGGAGGCTCAACACCTTCAGCCCACGCTTATGCTGAAGCGGCTGCTTATTTGATGGGAACAACCACATATTCAGAGACGAATTATGCTATTCGTAAAGATAGTTATATCAAACGTGTAAGAAGATCTGATAATAGAACTGAATATTCATATTGTACTAATTACCGTGATTCGCAAATTGATACAGCCAACCTATGGCAACCTTGTCGTTCAAATAGTTATTGGAGTAGCTGGTCAACAAATAATCCAGGTGTGGATAATGCTACTGCTTATGATACTTCATCTGACTGGACTTATTACTATACTTATTACTACACCACTTTTAATTATGCTGTAGCAAATGCAGATAGCGGTATTCCAAAATCTAAATCAAATGATACAGCTAGCAATCCGAATATTGTTGTAGACCGAAATGCTACTAACTCCAATGCAGTGTATCAGTCACCTTTACCTGCAGTAGCGAATCGCCAGAGTTGTGATGGACAAGGTATTTACTTCTTATCGGATGGCGAACCGAACAATACAACAAATACACGTTCGGCAAGTGTCATGTCGACTGCTTTAGGTAGTACTTTTGGAGCTGATTTTAATTGTTCTGGAGGTTTATCTAACACTACGGCAGACTCTGGTTGGGCTTGTATGGGGGAGTTTGCAAAAAGATTATTTGATAAAACAAAGAACCCTGCCGGAGTTTCTATTCAAACAGCATTTGTCGGTTTTGGTAGTGACTTTTCTAGTTTGAATTCTTCTGATGTAAAAAATGCCTGCCGTTTAAGTTCGAGAACCCAGTCTGACCGAAAAGGAGATGATGCGTGTTCACCGAATCAATCTACAAATGCGGTAGCTGCACCAGGTTATGGGAATGGTGGTTTTTTCCCTACTCAGAGTTCACAAGGCGTAACAGACAGCGTTATCGCATTTATTAATAATTTAGATAAAGTTCCTTTAGAACCCTTAACCACAGGTGCTATCTCAGTTCCATATGATGCATTGAATCCCAAAAATTTACAGGAATATGGTTATTTACGAGCTTTTGAGCCAAATCCAGCTAACACGTACTTAACATGGCGTGGAAATTTAAAGAAATATCATGTTGTTTTATCTGGAGCGAATGCAGGTGCTTTTGAGGCCAATTCTGGCGGATTAGTCTACAATGCAAGTGGGGCTTTTAGGACTGGAACAAAGGATTATTGGAATAGCTCTACTTATACTGACGGAGGCAAAGTCTTTTTAGGTGGTTCATATGCGAATGTGCCTTTACCCATTGCTGGACAACCTGAAACACGTGATGCAGAAGGGAATATCACAAAATATTATTACGCAGTACAAAGTAAAATCCGCAACTTATTTACTGATGTTTCCGCCGTTGCAGCAGATGGTAGCTTAACGAAAATTTCAACTTCTGGAACTAATTTGCTAAAAATTCCAGCTGCTCCACCAGAAGGAACTAATCCTTTTGATACGGTGGCTAATACAGCAAGTTATGTTTTAGGTAAATTTGATCCATCAACTGGACAAAATATTTTAAAAGCTTTTCCTATAAGCTTGAAATTAAAAATATTAAATTATTTAGGTTATTCAACAGATATTAATGCAACAACTCTGCCTTCATCTTTGGTTACATCGAATGAACCTTATTTATCGATGGGGGGAAGTATTCACTCTTTACCGGTTCAACTAACCTACAATGGAACACTAGATGATAATGGAAATTTAACATCTGCGCGAGAACAATCCATCCTCTATGGAACTATGGAAGGCGGATTACATATTGTGGATGCTTCATCTGGTATTGAGCAAATGGTCTTTGTTCCTGCAGATATTTTAAATGATTCAGTTGCTTCCAAAGCTTTAGTTGTTGGTCAAAGTGATGCTTCAGCTCCCGCTCATGGTATGGACGGAGCTTGGGTATCTGATCCAGCCTATAATATTACTACAGTGGGAAGTGGTAGCTCGGCAGTATCAAAAGTAACTGCAAAGCAAATGAATATTTATGGCGGCATGCGTATGGGGGGAAGTAGCTACTACGGACTAGATGTATTAAGCCCTACTTCACCGAAACTGCTTTTTAGAATAGGGGCAGACCAGACTGACTATAGCCGTATGGGTCAAAGCTGGTCTAAACCCGTACTCGCGAACATCCGTTATAACGGTTCTATTAGACGCGTCCTGATTGTTGGCGGTGGTTATGATCAGTGTTATGAAAAACCAAATATTACGTTGACTGACGCTTGCTTTACCAATGGAAAAGCAAAAGGAAATGCTGTCTATATTATTGACGCAAAAACTGGTCAGCGTTTGTGGTGGACAAGTGATACAGGTTCTAATACTGATAACGCCAATATGAAGCATAGTATTGTTAGCCGTATTAGTACTTTAGACCGTGATGCTGATGGCTTAGTCGACCATCTATATTTTGGAGATTTAGGCGGACAAATTTTTCGCGTGGACCTTAATAATAATCAGACAAAAACCAATTCGACCTATAGCAGTTTTGGTGTCAGAGTTGTGCGTTTAGCGAATTTAGCAACAAATGATTCAACTTATGATGGCACAAATGATTATACAGGTGGGAATGCTCCTCGTTTTTATGAGCCTCCAACAGTAACGATCCACGATTATGGAATTCACACTTTTATTACAGTAGGTATTGCATCAGGAGACCGTAGTACACCTTTAGACGTTTACCCACTCACAGGTCGTGAAGGTATGCTGCCTGCAAGTGCATTAAGTGGACGTCCTGTAAATAATGTATATGGAATTATTGATAGAGACTTTGTTAAAAAGAACTTAATGTCTTTAACTGATAATCAGCTTGAAACAAAAGATATTACACGGACAGGCTTAAGAAAAAATCCACAAATTCTAAGAACAGGTGAAACAAGAGTAGCTCAAATTTTCTTCCCCACTACAGGAGTAGGTAAAGGTGGTTGGTATCGCTCGCTTTCTAGTACGAGCGATGGTACAGAAAAAGCTAATAATAGTTTTCGTATTAAAGGAGGACTCAAAGCTTTTGAGGAACCAATGGCAATTACGGGTAATTTAATTATTCCAGTTTATGACCCTCAAGGAACGGGAATTGTTGCGGCAGATCCTTGCCTACCTCGTGTTGTGGGAGAAACAGACCGACAAACTTATTGTTTACCATTTGGTGCTTGTCTTAATCCGGATGGAACCATTAATTCAAATAAAGAAAACCCGAGCGGGTTTCAAACAAAAACTGGTAGTAACTGTCCAGCTGGAGTCTCTGAATGTAATACAAATGTCATTGGTGCAGGTATTCGTAATATCACATTTGTTCCAAAAAGAGATGAACCTCCTGTGACTAATAGTTGTGGCAAATTACAGCTGTCTGGAAACGAGAACGGAACAGGTGAGTGGCAGTGTACAAGTCATTTACTTCCTGTGCGCTGGTATGAGCGCTATCGCTAGAAGGAACAGCTTATGAATAAATACTCTATTCTACGGTTCAATCAGGGGGTTACCTTGATTGAGCTTATGGTCGTGATTGTTATCGTTGCTATTTTTGCTTCAATTGCTATCCCTTCATATCAAAGTTATAGCCGTAGAGCTACTGCATCTGCGGCTAAAAGTGAAATTTTGAAATTAGCTGAACAATTAGAACAGCATAAATCAAGAAATTTTACTTATAGGGGTTTTACCACAACCTCTATAACCCTACCTCGCGGGGGATATACGATTCAGATTACTGATGATACGACCACAGGTAATTTATTAACAAATTCTGCTGCAAATGGGCAAACATGGGTAATTAGAGCAACCACAACAGATTCGAGAAATTTTAATTTTATTGCTAAAAATTCAGGTATACGTTGTCAAAGTTTAACAGTTACAGCTGTTGATAATGATTGTGGTGGTACGACTACTTGTAATACATGTGAAGCGAACAGTGAGGTTTGGCAGTGAAGAATGGTTTTTCTTTAATTGAAATTATGGTCGTGGTAGCAATAGTTGCAATTTTAGCGGCTATAGCCACCCCTTCATATTTACAATATTTGCGTAAAGGACATCGTACTGCTGTTCAATCCGAAATGATGAATATTGCGCAGACCTTAGAATCTCAAAAAATAGTAAATAACCGTTATCCTTCGGATGCGACCATACAGTCAATTTATGGTTCTAATGTGAGTCCTATACAAGGTCAGGCTCTATATAAGTTAGCTTTTACAACTCTAAATGATTCAACTTGGGTACTTACTGCAACACCTATTTCTACTAGCTCACAAGCAGGTGATGGAATTATTTGTTTAAATGACCAAGGGCAAAAATTTTGGGCAAAAGGTGCCACAGTTTGTGCCCTATCTGCTTCATCGAGTTGGACCGAGTAATTTAAATTCAAAACTGCGGATAACTCAAAATTTAATCTTTCTTTCAGGGTGAAAATCACGTAGAATGTCGCCCTCTATGAAAGGGGTTTGAAGTGTTGCCGATGGTCGGCGCAGGGATAATCCGTAAGAATTATAAGGCTTTTATCATGGTTGTTATTCGTTTAGCACGTGGCGGCGCAAAAAAACGTCCATTCTATCAAATCGTTGTGACTGATAGCCGCAATGCACGTGATGGTCGTTTCATCGAGCGTATCGGTTTCTTTAACCCAACTGCACAAGGTCAAGCAGAAAAACTTCGTTTAGACGCAGACCGTTTTGCTCACTGGGTTTCTCAAGGTGCTCAACCTTCTGAACGTGTTGCTTCTTTGGCTGCTCAAGCTAAAAAAGCTACTGCATAATTATTGTAGTAGGTAGCCCATGACACCAACACAGAATGTTCCCGAAGATCGTATTCAGATTGGACAGTTACGTTCAGCTTATGGATTAAATGGGTGGCTCTGGGTGTATTCCAATACAGAACCCATGAGCAATATGTTTGACTACTTGCCTTGGTACATCGAGACCAAGGCCGGTTGGCAAATCGTTGATGTAAAACGTTGGAAACCACATGGCAAAGGCTTGGTTGTTGCTCTAAAAGGTGTGAGTGATCGCACAGGAGCAGAAAGCTTGGTTGGCGCTAATATCTGGATTGCTAAATCTCAACTGCCGAAAGCAGATGTAGATGAGTACTACTGGTCAGATTTGAAAGGCTTAACAGTGTTAGGTCTTGATGACGACGAACAGGAAGTGAACTTGGGGCAAATTCATGAGTTATTTGAAACTGGAGCCAATGATGTGATGGTTGTACGCGCTACACCAGACAGCATTGATTCAGAAGAACGCATGATCCCGTGGCATAAAGATGTGGTGCAACGCGTTGACCTTGAAGCTGGTCGCATTTACGTCAATTGGGGCGTAGATTATTAATCCTTTTTATAGGATTAACGCAGCAGGAAAATAGAGGAGTCTGCGGTGTTTTTTGCAGTCATTACGCTTTTTCCTGAAATGTTTGAAGCGATTACAGCCTATGGGATTAGCGGGCGTGCAGCAAAACGTGACATAGTACAAGTCACTTGTATTAATCCACGTGATTTTGCTGAAGGGAATTACCGAAGAGTGGATGAACGTCCATTTGGTGGTGGTCCTGGTATGGTGATGATGGCGGAGCCTTTGGCAAAAGCAATTAACCATGCCAAACAACTTGCTTCGCAAGCAGGATGTGTTCATGTACCTGTGGTGTATATGTCTCCACAAGGCAAGACTTTAAATGAACAGGCAGTACAGCAGTTTGTCGATTATGATGGCTTAATTGTATTGTGTGGGCGTTATGAAGGCGTCGATGAGCGTTTGATCCAGCATTATGTTGATCAGGAATGGTCGATTGGAGATTACGTCTTATCTGGTGGTGAACTACCTGCCATGGTGTTGCTTGATAGTATTATTCGCCGTTTGCCGAATGTAATGTCAGATGAGCAATCAGCGATACAGGATTCTTTTGTAGATGGTCTTTTGGATTGTCCGCAATACACTAAGCCAGACCAGTTTGAAGGGTTAGATGTTCCTGAAATTTTAAAATCGGGACATCATGCCAATATTGAGAAATGGCGTTTTTTGCAGCGTTATCAACGAACTTTAGAGCGTCGACCTGAGTTGATTGAACAGGTTACGTTGACTAAGCAGCAAAAAAAATGGCTGTCAGATGAACAAGGGTAAGCACATCCCCTGTGTTTTTCTGAGCAAAAGATGAGAAGCTTTGCTTCGAATTAAAGCATAAGTCTATTTTTTATAGATTTATGTGTACTTAAGGCTCTTTACGGTTGTCGTAAAGGGAAAGTTAAACGGGTTGATATGCGCTTTAGCCTCTATCCCCAGCGGAAACTCAGGCCTCTTCTGACTCCGCACATATTGGAGATTCCCACAATGAGTGGTAAACATCCTTTAGTTCAAGCTATTGAAAATTCACAGTTAAAAACTGACCTTCCTGAATTTGCTCCTGGTGACACAGTAGTTGTTCAAGTTAAAGTAAAAGAAGGTGACCGTGAACGTCTTCAGGCATTTGAAGGTGTTGTAATCGCTAAGAAAAACCGTGGTTTGAACTCTGCGTTCACAGTACGTAAAATTTCTAGCGGTGTTGGTGTTGAGCGTGTATTCCAAACTCACTCACCAGTTGTTGCTAAAATCGAAGTGAAACGTCGTGGTGACGTTCGTCGTGCTAAACTTTACTACCTCCGTGACTTGTCTGGTAAAGCTGCACGTATTCGTGAAAAATTACCAGCTCGTAAAGCGTAAGCTTATAGCGAGTAAAAAATGCGCCTTTTGGCGCATTTTTTTTGTTTTAAAGCTTATAATCCTTGAAGTTTTAAACGGTTAGCATGTTGACGGTAAACCGAGACAGGGTCTGCTGCAAAAATAGAACGTATTCCCATGATCTGATTGACTTCATCTAAATGATTCCAGTTATAGTCGTCACGAATAGTTTTACCAAATTTGGCACTGCATCGAGAAACCAGCCCATCATTATCCCCAAATGGGTCAACCACTAGACTACTTCCTGTCAATGCTATATCAAATGGATCTAATGGGTTTGTCAGCGCTTTATTACCAGAGAATGAATACATATAAATGCCTTTCTCCTGATAAGCACCCTCACCACAAGACGTGGTAGGAACACCCATTGGAAACTGGGCATTAAACTGTGCAGAGCCTTGAGTCGATAAACTGTGGGCACCTGCTAGGGAGTCATGCGGATAACTATTTGGGTCTAGACCTCCTGCCCAAGTAATTGCTGCGGAAAACCAGTTTACTAATGTTGCCAGTCCGGATAGAGGAGTACCCTCAACATTCAGGATGACATCTGCCATTGGCGATCCTTTGTGAGGTGCACCAATAGTAGTAAGCGAAGCGACTTTTTCAGGCATGATCCCAGCGACATAGCGAATTGTTGGTCCCCCGTGGCTATGTCCGATCAAGTTGACTTTAGGCTTTCCGGTGATGGCAATAATTTCTTCTACTTGTTGGGCAAGTTGTTCTCCACGAACTTCAGTTGAGTTAAACGGAGAAACTCTTGTTGCCCAGACATTTCCTCCGTTACGTGCAAGATCAGGAAGAATCTGATACCAGTAGTCCAGACCAAGCGTATCTGTTCCAACTCGATTAAAACCCGCCATACCATGGTTAAAAACCAATGGATATTTGGTTTGTGCATAAGTCGAATAGACGAATGAGCTTTTGACTTGCTCTGCATTTGTGGCATGGGTTGCTGAAACACTCAGTCCTGAGAGTATTGCAGCACAGAAAAATATTAAGTTCCTTTTCATTTTTTACTCACTATTTTTATTTTGTATGAGAAGCAGCTTCTACTGCTGGATAAGGTTTGGCTCACTTTGAAATAGAAAAGCCTAGTAGTTAAAGGGTAGTTCACCTCCTTGGTCATGGACTGTTTCAAAAGTTCTAAGACGAAGCTGTTCTTGCGATGAGCTAAATTGTTGTTGGCGTAGTTGTTGAATAGCTTGTTTTTTAGCGCTGTCACTCATATTGCTATGCAGGACTTCATCACGTTGATTTAAGTAGCCAGTCACTCGCTGTTGCCACGCATTACGCTGTATATCTAAAGTTTCTAATCGTTGAGTTGCCTCGGCTCCAACAAGTGCTGTACGCATTTGCCGAAGTTCCTCTGCTGAACCATTGCGAGCTTTAATTTGTTTGGTCAGTGTGTGTAAATCATCAAGCTTTGAGAGTTCTTGTAGGTTTTCTTGCCAGTCTTCTGGTAATTGTTCAAAGCGCTCTTTGAGTTTTTTAGCTTTTTCAATTTCGCTTAAAGATGAATCTTCTAAAATCTTCATGCGATCTAATGTGTAGTTCTGATAAATGTCTTCTGTTGAAAATAACCCTTCAATTTCAGAGGCAGAGAAGAAACGTTTTCTTATATCTTGAATTGAACTGAAGATCTTTTGAAAATAATTTTGATCTTGTTGTTTAGATTGAGGCGGTTGAATTTGTGCAAGCTGCTCACGGTATTTTAAATAACGCGTCCACAAATCAATAATCTGTGAGCGGGCTGGCTCTAAATATTGATCTTGTATAAATTTCTCAAAATGAGTTTTAACTTGTTGTAAATTGCTCTCGCCATACTGCGTAATAAAATATTCAAAGCAGTCACGGGTTTGGCTATTCACAACTAAATGCTGTGAACTATCAATTTTTAATTGGCAGTTAACTTGAGTATCTTGCTGACTTTTACTCAAATAAGTATTTTCGTTTAATGGTGAATTTAAAGTAGATTGCGAAGTAGCTACCAAACTTTTAGCTTCATCCTGATTTGGCTGAGGTGAAGTATTTTCCGAGTCTGGGCTTAGCCAATACACACATGCGATGAGGCTCAAAATAAAAAATCCGAGCACACACCACCATATCTTTTTCTGCATCCTTTGCATAAAGATATCTTCCTTAAGTTTTCATTTGTTGTTTTTTACTCGATCATTAATGTGCCATAAAATAAGTGAAAAGGCACCTAAATATTATGAAAATATCTTGCTGAATTTGCTAACATGTCGGCACTTTTCTCTAGCTTTGTGTTCCAGTAAAAATGACGACAAAAAATCAAAAAATTTCTCGTCGCCATATCAGTGGTGTATTTCTTTTAAATAAACCATTAGGGCTAAGTTCTAACGCTGCTTTGCAAAAAGTGCGTTGGCTTTACCGTGCCCAAAAGGCGGGTCATACTGGTGCATTAGATCCATTAGCAACCGGTTTACTACCTATTTGTTTAGGAGAGGCCACTAAATTCTCACATTATTTGCTGGACTCGACAAAGCGTTATCAAACTACTGTTCGATTAGGCCAAACTACAACAACAGGCGATGTTGAAGGCGATATTTTACAAGAACGTCCTATCCCGGTTCTTAGCAAAGAGCTTATTGAGCAAACTTTAGAAAAGTTTAGGGGCGATATTCAACAAGTTCCACCGATGTACTCGGCATTAAAAAAAGAAGGTAAGCCGTTATATGAGCTGGCCAGAAAGGGTATAGAGATTGAGCGTGAGGCACGCCCGGTTACGATTTATGCTTTAGAACTCATTGAATTTACTGAAAATAGTATCACTTTAGATGTAATTTGTTCTAAAGGAACATATATTCGTGTGCTAGGTGAAGATATTGGTGAGGTACTTGGTTGTGGTGGTCATTTAACCATGCTTCACCGTATTCAAACTGGACATTTTGAACTCATCCCAAGTTATACCATTGAATATTTGGAAAGCTTAACGGAAGAGCAAAGAGAAGCTTTGCTACTGCCCGTATATGCTCCAATTGACCATTTCTTAAAAATTCAGGTTCCCGAAGGACGGGAAAAATATTTTTGTAACGGTCTAGAAAGCAATATTGATCATTCTGCAGAAGCAGAAGTGTTGGTTTTTTCGGGTGAACGCTGTCTAGGTTTAGCTGAAATTACTGATAAAAAACGGTTGGTACCTAAACGTATCTTAAATTTGTAGTAGATGTAGAGTATAAAACATGGGCATGGAATGGGATGTTATCCTTAGTTTGATCTTTTTTGCGTTTACTGCGGGAGCAATTGATGCTGCTGTTGGTGGCGGCGGACTCATCCAGATTCCCGGGATCATGAGCACTTTTCCTAACATGTCGACTGCTACGGTGATTGGTACCAATAAAGTCTCATCCATTTTTGGTACGGCATCGGCAGCTTATACATTTGCTAAAAAAGTAAAGTTGCAATGGAAGCTTTTAGCCGTTATTGCCATTTGTGCTTTGATTAGTTCTTTCGCAGGTGCAGCTTGTTTGTCGCTTATCCCTCAATCGGTATTGCGTCCTTTCGTTTTCGTGATGTTGATTGTGATTGCGATTTATACCCTAGTTAAAAAGAACTTCGGACAGGTTCATACCGAGCAAAAAATTACTACGAAAATGCTCGTTTTAGCTGGTATCGGTAGTCTGGCGATTGGCTTTTATGACGGTATTTTCGGACCGGGTACTGGTAGTTTCTTTATCTTTTTCTTCATTCGTTTTTTACAAGTCGATTTTTTACATGCTTCGGCGTTGTCAAAAATCGGTAATTTTATGACTAACTTAGCTGCGCTGAGTTTCCTCATCCCAACTGGGCACGCTATTTTACATATTGGTTTAATGATGGCAGCAGCTAACGTGCTAGGTTCTATTGTTGGGGTGCGTACCGCGCTTAAATACGGTAGTGGTTTTGTACGTATTATCTTTTTAATTTTGGTGAGTATCCTGATTTGCCGTTTGGGATATCAAATGTTTGTTACAGGTTAAATAAGATAAAAGTATGAACTGTTCCTGAGGAGTGGTTCATACTTTTGTGTATCATTTAAAGCTATAAATATAAAAATCATTACAGAAACTTACTAGAAAGAAAACTGTGTAAAAAATAGTCTCATTTTAAGCTACTTAAATAATATAAATTTTGCCGTACGATAAACCTTGAAATAAAAAAGATTTTTTAACTAAAAATGAGGAAGAGAATGAATATTTTCGAAGCATTAAGAGAAAGCCACGAAAATCAACGCAACCTTTCTGAACAATTAATCCAGACACATGGTTTAACCGAAGAACGAAAAGAATTATTTGATGCATTAAAAAACGAACTTTATGCTCACTCAGTTGCCGAAGACCGTTATTTATATATCCCTTTAATGTTTGATGATGTCGGTTTGGATATTACGAGACATGCTTTATCTGAACACCATGAAATGGATGAGTTGGTCGAGCAACTTGAAAAAACGGATATGAGTAGCCCAAGTTGGTTGGCAACCGCTAAACAGTTGAGCGAAAAAGTCCATCACCACTTAAAAGAAGAAGAACATAAATTTTTTCAGCAAGCCGGTAAAATTCTTAAAGATAGTGAAAAAGAAACGCTAGGCAATAAATATTTGAAGGAATATAAAAAGTATAAAAAACAGCAATAAGCTACACCTATGATGCTGTTTTGCTCCTTAAAGTAACCCCAATTGACGCTAGCATTACGCAAGCTAAAGCCACCCATTGCAGCATGCTGATTTCTTCGTGAAGTAATAAGAAACCTGTTAATGCTGCCAATGCTGGCGCTAAACTTGTTAGGGTGCCATAAGTTAATTTATTAAGTTGTTTGAGTGCCATTAGGTCGAGTGCATAGGGAATAGCAGTCGCTAAAACTGCAATAAGTAAGGCTTTACCCCAGTACTGTGTATCAAGTAATGCTGGGCCATTATACCAAATACCAATTGGTAATAAGGCGAGGGCAGATACGGTAATCCCTATGGTTAAGGCATGCATTCCTATATTTTGAGTTACAACTTTTTGACCAAAATAAATATAGAATGCCCAGCAAAGCCCTGCGCCTAAAGCACAGGCTGCACCTACGTAAGAAAAGTGGTGTTGAGTTGGATCTTGCCAAGGTACCATGAGTGCAATACCCAGCATGGCAAAAGCTACCCAGATATATTCGCTCTTTTGTTTGATAGAAACTAGGGCTAGGCCTAATGGACCAATAAATTCTAGACCTACCGCAATCCCTTGGGGTAATTTTCCAAGAGAGGTATAAAATAAGATATTCATTAACCCTAAAGATGCGCAGTACATTAATAAATCACGCCATTTTAAATAAGGTAAACGAGACCAGATTTTCCAAGAACGGAACATAACGGCAACAATCACTGCTGCAAAACATAGTCTTAAAATAGTAACGGTAAGTGGATCTAAAGCTGCGATAAGTTGCTTGGCAAATGAAGCGCTGATTTGATACGAAACCATCGACAAAATCATATAGAGCACAGCAATAATTGGAAGATTTTGCATGGAAGTACCTTAACGCTTCATTTGATATTTAAAAATAAGAGTGATTCATTATAGTCAATACTGGGTTTCAACTCGTAGGTTTTGCAGAATTAACTTACTGTTTTTTCACGTTGTTGTCGGGCTCTTTGGGTGGTTATGGTACAACCCACAGAAGCAGTAATAATAGTGGCGAGTGCCAACCATTGATTCCATAACAGGTATTCACCTAAGAAGATAAAACCGGAAAGTGCAGCAACAGCTGGTTCTAGGCTCATCAATGTTCCAAAACTTAAAGGTGTTAAATTGCGTAGAGCTAACATTTCTAAAGAGAATGGAAGTGCACTGGCTAAAACAGCGAGACCAATAAAATAAAAAAAGTATGGTAATTCTATAACTTGCCCAATCGAGCCTGAGAAAAAAGTAATGGGTAAAAGTATACAAGCACCTACAGTCATGCCCAAACAAACTGTATGGTTACCTGAGATACCAGAAGGCTTTTGCCCTGCAATAATATATAGGGCCCAACAAGCACCCGCGCTCATCGCAAATAGGACTCCGATCCAGTCCAAACTATGTGCTTGGTTAAAAGGAAATAATAAAATGAGGCCAATAATTGCGAAAGTGACCCAGACAAAATCATATTTTTGTTTAGCATGGTAAAGGGCCACACTGAGTGGACCAATAAATTCAAATGCAACCGCAATACCAATGGGTAAACGTTCAAGCGATAAATAGAAAAGAGCATTCATGCCAGCAAGAGCAAAGCCATAGCTCAAAATAGCTTTCCATCGGACCTGACTAAAATTAATTTTCCAGATCTGAAAAATGAAAGCCAAAATAAATGCCCCGATACATAAACGCATTGCAGAAACAGTCAGTACAGGAAAGTTCTGAAACAGGACTTTAGCTAAGGATGCGCTACTTTGGACACTTAACATGGCAAGAATAAGAAAGCCCAAAGCATGAAGCTGGGATTTCTGGCTTGAACTGGACATTTTATTATTTGATCAATTGGTATACTTTTCACATGATAATGTAAATACCTATAAAAAAGCCACAGACAATGCTGTGGCTTTTAAAGTTACAGTCTGTATTAGAACAATACGCGTACGCGAATTGTGCCCTCAACTTCATGCAACATATCTAGAGCTTCTTGAGAAGCAGAAGCATCTACGTCCATTACAAGGTAACCGATGTCGCCTTTAGTCATAAGTGACTGACCAGAAATGTTGATGCCTTGTTCAGCAAACAAGTTGTTGATTTTAGACAATACACCCGGTACGTTTTTGTGGATGTGTAGTAAACGGTGTTGACCCGCTGTCAATGGCAACGCGATTTCTGGGAAGTTTACCGCAGAAAGTGTCATACCCTTATCAGAGTAAGCAACAAATTTCTCTGCTACTTCTAAACCGATATTTGCTTGAGCTTCCATTGTTGAACCACCAACGTGAGGAGTCAAGATCACGTTGTCTAAACCACGAAGTGGAGACTGGAATTCTTCACCATTTGCTTTTGGTTCTTTCGGGAATACGTCAACTGCCGCACCTGCAAGGTGACCAGATTTGATTGCATCAGCTAAATCTTCAATCACTACACATGTACCACGTGCAGCATTTAAGAAGATTGCGCCTTCTTTCATTTTTGCAAATTGTTCTTTAGTGAAGAAGTTACGTGTAGACGGAACATCCGGTACATGCAAAGTCACAACATCAGCAGTTGCTAAAAGTTCATCTAAAGAACCAACTTGGCGAGCATTACCCATTGGTAATTTAGTGACTGCATCATAATAAATGACATGCATACCCATACTTTCAGCAAGAACTGAAAGTTGAGAACCGATGGAACCGTAACCTACAATACCTAAAGTTTTGCCACGAGTTTCAAAAGAACCCACAGCAGATTTGTCCCAACCACCACGATGACAAGCCGCTGACTTTTCAGGAACACGGCGAAGAAGAAGAATAGTTTCAGCAAGTACGAGTTCTGCAACCGAACGCGTATTAGAATACGGTGCGTTAAATACAGGAATACCACGTGCCATCGCTGCTTTAAGATCTACTTGGTTTGTTCCGATACAGAAACAGCCTACTGCGATCAATTTATTTGCAGCTTCGAAAACTTCTTCAGTCAATTGGGTACGCGAACGAATACCAATAAAGTGAGCATCTTTAATTGCTTCTTTAAGCGCTTCGCCTTCAAGAGCAGTTTTGCGATAGTCAATGTTGGTATAACCCGCAGCGTTTAAAGTATCGACTGCGTTTTGGTGAACGCCTTCTAACAAAAGGAAACGGATTTTATCTTTAGGTAGTGAAAGATGTTGGCTCATTACGGCTCCGCTACAAAGGCCAAATTTGGTGGCGGTATAATAACATACTGGGCAGCGCTATAGATATTTCGTTTATACCATCGCCTTATGGCAATTTTATCTATGTCTAATCACTTCCATTTATGGCTTGTCGAGCATTACAAAATATGCTTGATCTACGTTTAGGCCCAAATTTTCCTTTAAGGCCTTATAAAAAGTGTTTTATTGGTGTTAAACATGTTTTGTAGTGACAGTATCTCTATTCTGAACTTTATCGCTTGTGCTGTTACATGTAGAATATAGGAGTTCCTTGAACATTATGGCTTTGCTCAGGTGAAAACCTAGAGAAATATGAGGTCATAGTCCCACCACAGTTTACTTCTTGCTAGGTCTGCAAACGATGAATGCTCCAGTCGCTTTAACACCTGAGTTACTCACCCAATTAACAGCAATCGTCGGTGAAAACCGTATTAAAACCGATGCTGATAGTCTCGAAAACTGGGGTAAAGATCATACCAAGCATTTTAATCCGAACCCATCGGTCATCGTTTTTCCATCAACGACTGAACAAGTTCAGGAAGTTGTGAAGCTTGCAAACCAGTTTAATATCGCAATTACACCGTCAGGTGGACGTACAGGACTTTCTGCTGGTGCTGTAGCAACCAATGGTGAAATTGTCATTAGCATGGACAAAATGAACCAGATTCTTGAGTTCTTCCCGGCAGACCGTATGGTTCGTGTACAAGCTGGTGTTGTGACTGAGCAATTGCAAAATTATGCAGAAGAGCAGGGTATGTATTATCCGGTTGACTTTGCGTCAGCGGGTTCTAGTCAGATTGGCGGTAATATCGGTACCAACGCTGGTGGTATTAAAGTCATTAAATATGGCATGACGCGTAACTGGGTACTCGGTTTAACTGTAGTGACGGGTAAGGGCGACATTTTACGTTTAAACAAAGGCATGATTAAAAATGCAACTGGATATGCATTACAGCATTTGTTTATTGGTGGTGAAGGTACATTAGGTTTAGTGACTGAAGCAGAAATTAAACTTGAGCGTCAACCACAAAACCTACAAGTTTTAGTTTTAGGTGTTCCTGATTTTGATGCAGTAATGCCTGTGTTACATGCTTTCCAAAAAGATATCGACTTAACTGCATTTGAGTTCTTTGGTGAGCTTGCAATGCAAAAAGTACTCGACCGTGGGCATGTTCAACGTCCATTTGAAACTCAATGTCCATTCTATGTATTGCTTGAGTTTGAAGCGCCATACGAACCGATTATCGACAAAGCAATGGAGATTTTCGAGCACTGTATGGAACAAGGTTGGGTACTTGATGGTGTAATGAGCCAGAGCCTTGACCAAGTAGAGAGCTTGTGGCGTTTACGCGAAGATATTTCTGAATCAATCGCGCCGTTTATTCCATACAAAAACGATATTTCAGTATTAATTACTCACGTACCTGCATTTATTCGTGAGATTGATGCAATTGTTCAAGAAAACTATCCTGACTTTGAAATTTGCTGGTTCGGCCATATCGGCGACGGTAACTTACACTTAAATATTTTAAAACCTGAAAACTTAACCAAAGATGAGTTCTTTGCGAAGTGTCAGGTCGTGAATAAATATGTGTTTGATACTGTTAAAAAATACGATGGTTCAATCTCTGCCGAGCATGGCGTAGGTATGACGAAAAAGCCATATTTGGAATATTCACGCTCAGCTGAAGAAATCGAATATATGAAAGCTTTGAAAAAAGTATTTGACCCGAAAGGTATTATGAATCCGGGTAAATTATTCGATCTTTAAATTAGATCTATTTTGTAGAACTACATAGTTTCTACAGAGTAACCGGCAAAGGCATAGCATCATAAAGCTATGCCTTTTGTTTTTTGGTGATGAAAATGCAACGTTTATTTTTAATTTCTGCACTCTGTGCTGGACTTATGACGGGTTGTGCAACCACAAGTAAATTAATTCCTTTTGTGGGCTCAGAAACCCCAATGCAACAAGTACTTAAAACGCAACCCGAGATTGTAAAAGAGCATAACAATACTTCAGTTCAGCAGGTATTTAACCGAGTAGAATCTCCAACAGTTTCTCGCATTACTGTTATACAAACCGGTTTAATGGATGACTCTGTCTCAGCAATTCGGACGGAATATTTATTTAAATTGGTTGATGAAAAGTGGCAATTGCAAAATAAGCAAAAGAGCTACCAATGTGCAAGAGGAAAAGGTTCTAAAGGTTTCCAGACGCAGCTTTGTTCTTAAGCATAAAAAAGACGATAAATATATCGTCTTTTTTTATTTCTTAAATTATACGCCACTTTCTAAAATTTTAATTTTGATGTCAACTACATCATCTTTGACTGCTTCATGATGCGCTTGCATATGAGGTGTAGCTAAGTGTGCTTCAAGATGAGCTACACTTTCCCATTTTTCTAACATCACAATAATGTCAGGGTCTTTGTTCTGGAAGCTCGCATTTGAAATGTGGTCAACTAAAGGTTCATAACCATGGCAACCATCTTCTGCTAAAACAGTTGGAATGATTTTTTGAAATGCATTCAATACGTTTTGGCGGTGCTGTCCACCCGATTGAGTACGAATTTCCGCGATAATAGTAAGCATGGTTTTCTCCGGGTTAGGCTGCTGCAAATAGTGTGTTCAAATGTGCTTTGTATGCTTCCACATAACTATCTACATCAGGCATTTTAATTACATCATTTACAATAAATGTTGGTAGGGTGCTCATACCTAAGAACTGATTTGCTTTATGAAATGGTAAATAAACACCATCTACACCCACGCCATGGAAAAACTGATCCGCATCGTCAAATGCTTCCATTGGCGCATTCCAAGTAAGCGACAACATATATTTTTTGTCATGAATTAAACCACCTGAACCATATTTTTTTGAGGCATCAGAGCGGCTACGACCATCGTTTGCATAAAGAGAACCATGACCTGTCGTAAATACATCGTCAATATATTTTTTTACGGTCCACGGTGCACCCATCCACCAGCCCGGCATTTGATAAATTACGACATCTGCCCATAAATACTTTTCTACTTCGGCTTCAGCATTGTAGTCGCTATCTGCACGAGTGACTTGAACTTCGTGGCCGAGTTCAGTGAGGTGATTCGTCGCTAATGTCGTGAGTGTGTCATTTAATTCACCATTTGAGTGGGCAAATTGTTTGGCACCATTAATAACTAAAATATTGCTCATGGGAGTTACTCTAATTCAATTCTTAAACTTGAGCGATACTTTAGAGAACTTACTCTTAAAGAAAAATGTAGTAATTGGAAAAATATTATTGATTAAAAATCATTAATCTTGGTTTGATACCTCATATTGGTTTCTTTATTTTAATGGTAAATACTTTACAAAGTTGAACGGAAAAAATTATTTGTAGACTTTAGCATCAAGGTGAAGTTGTGGTGGAGTTGAGTATGAAAAAGATTGGTTTACTCATGATGTGTAATTTGTTGATTCTGAGTGCTTGTACACCAAATACAAATCCACCTACACCTCAAGCGAACAGTCCGATACAAGCTGTTTTACTCGATCAACCTAATCTTTTAAATAATGCCAGTAATTTAAGTATTTCACAGCAAATGAATGCTTTAGAAGATCCTTCTAATGCTCAAGTCACTATTTTGCAGACAGAGCCGAGTGAAGATGCTGTTTCGAAAACACGTACTGAGTATTTATTAAAAAAAGATCAGACTGTTTGGAAAATCGTGAATAAAAAACAAAGTTATCAATGTACAAAAGGCGAGGAAACAGCAGACTTTCAAGTTAATCCTTGTCCTTAAAGCTGAATCTCTATTGAATATGTGGATAACTTTAGGGTTATTCACAATATAAAAATGAGTTCGTCATCATTAAAATATAGAATTTAAAATTGTTGGAATTGTCCGATTGATGATCAATTTGAAAAGTGATATTGTGTCATCCGGCAATTATGCCAGATGGTAAAAATTACCGAATCTCACGTCATACATTTTTTCTCGTTTTAGACACCTTGTGAATACGGTGTTTCACATTCTAAACATGCACTCTCACGGCATATAACAACTTAACTAAAGATTGACTGACCATACTGTCATCGTCATGACTACATTATTTATTTCAATATGTAGTTGCTGAGACATAGTGGCCGCTATTTTGAAGTGTACAAACTCATGAAAAATATTCAAACGACAGCGTTGAACCGTACAACGTTGATGTTTCCTTTAGCTTTAGTGCTATTTGAATTTGCGGTTTATATTGGTAATGACCTGATTCAGCCAGCCATGTTGGCAATTACTGAAGATTTCGGTGTAAGTGCAACTTGGGCGCCGTCTTCAATGTCATTTTATTTATTAGGTGGTGCATCTGTTGCATGGTTACTAGGACCTTTATCAGATCGATTAGGCCGTAAAAAAGTACTTTTGTCTGGTGTTTTATTTTTTGCCTTGTGCTGTTTTTTAATTTTATTAACGCGACAAATTGAACACTTTCTGACATTACGTTTTTTACAAGGTATTGGGTTAAGCGTAATTTCAGCAGTGGGATATGCCGCAATTCAGGAAAATTTTGCCGAGCGTGATGCGATTAAAGTCATGGCCCTCATGGCAAATATTTCATTGCTTGCGCCTTTGCTAGGGCCTGTACTTGGAGCTTTCTTAATTGATTATGTTTCATGGCACTGGGGCTTTGTGGCAATTGCTTTACTTGCACTGCTGAGCTGGGTTGGCTTAAAGAAACAAATGCCTAGTCATAAGGTAAGTGTAACCAAACAGCCTTTTAGTTATCTTTTTGATGACTTTAAAAAGGTATTTAGCAATCGACAGTTCCTTGGGTTAACGTTGGCTTTACCGCTTGTGGGTATGCCGCTTATGCTTTGGATTGCATTATCGCCAATTATTTTGGTCGATGAACTGAAGCTAACGAGCGTGCAATATGGTTTAGCACAGTTCCCGGTATTTTTAGGTTTAATTGTTGGTAACATTGTTTTAATTAAAATTATTGACCGTTTAGCTTTAGGTAAAACTGTCTTAATTGGCTTACCGATTATGCTCACTGGTACGCTAATTTTAATATTAGGTGTTGTCTGGCAAGCCTATTTAATTCCTTGCTTGTTAATAGGTATGACACTCATTTGTTTTGGTGAAGGAATTAGCTTCTCAGTGCTGTACCGTTTTGCACTCATGTCATCTGAAGTGTCAAAAGGAACTGTAGCTGCTGCTGTTTCAATGCTATTGATGACGAGCTTTTTTGCAATGATTGAGTTTGTACGTTACCTCTACACCCAATTTCATTTATGGGCTTTTGTCTTATCTGCTTTTGCATTTATTGCCTTGTGGTTTACTCAACCACGTTTAGCTTTAAAACGAGAAATGCAGGAAAGAGTTGCACAAGACTTACATTAAAAAAATACCGGAATTTATATTCCGGTATTTTTTATTCTATTTAATTTCATGCTCTAAAAGTTTGCCTTTTAAGCTTAAGAGTTCAGGCAAGGTTTCTAATAATAAACTCATCTGTTTTAAGACAAGTGTGTAGTTTTCTGAAAAATGTTCGTGAGTTATTAAGCTTTGAATTTGCTTTAAAGTCTGTTCAAGAAAACTAAAGTTAACCGACGCTTGTTCAAATAAACTTTGTTTAAGAATTTGCTGACAATCCAGTAAGAGTTGTAATACCTGTTGATCATCAATTTTTTGTCTTTGGCTGCCTAATGCTGCGACATAACTCAGCTGGCTGTGGCTATAAACCAAATAACGAAAGGCATAATGAATCAGCTCTGGATTTGGGTTGGGCTCGGCACTTAAGCTTGAAATCATATTCGACAGTTCAATTTGAGCGTTATGTGCAGCTCGGCGAATTCTACGATATTCAATGTCTTGATTTTTCCCGTGCTGATATTGCTCAACAATCACATTAAAGTAATCGAAAGTTGCTTGGCTACTTTTCTTAATATTGTTTGGAATATTACGGAAGTTCCAGTCTGGCCAAATAAAATTAACAGCAAGCCAAGCAATAAAGCAGCCTAATAAGGTGTCGATTAGGCGAGGTAAAATAATGCTGTAACCTGCACCTTTTAAGTTGAAAATGAGCAATACCATTAAGGTTGCCATCAGTGTTGCCAGAGCATATTTTTTCTGGCGTAAGTAGAAAAAGTTAACTCCACAAATAATGGTAAGAATGAGTTGACCTTCAATACTAGGAACAAAATATAAAATGGGAATACCCAATAAAACGCCGAGTAAAGTCCCAATCGTTCTAAGCTTTAAACGACTTTTGGTTGCAAAGTAAGTAATTTGGCAAACAAATAAACTGGTGAGCAAAATCCAGTAACCATGTTGGGCAAAAGGTAGGAGGGAAATGGCATAACCTGCGGCAAACACAACCGCAATTCGTATTGCATGTCTAAATAGGGCCGATTGTGGCGTCAGTTGCTGCCGAATTTTTAAAACAAGGTCTGAAAATCCTTGAATATCATCATCTAGTAAATTGAGATGTTCTTGCTTGTTCTGACTTAGCGTTTCATTAAACGGTTGAGCATATTGAAGTTGTTCAAATTGTTCATGCATTCCTTTTAAATTATTAAAAATCAGCTTTAAATTTTTAACTTCAAAATTTTGTGGATGCTGTTGTATCCAGTCTTTCAAAGAGCTTTCCAAATGGTTTAGGCCAATTTGGCTTTCTTGAGAAGACTGATATTGTTGATTATGCAAAATGCATTGGGCTAAATCATGGCAAGCTTGAGCTTGTAAGCGTAGGTTTTTCTGAAAACGAAAAATGAGATCACTACGGCTAAAATTTTGTTGGATATGCTCGTAGTGTAAATAATTAGAAGTTGCCTGCTCGTGTATATCTCGCGCAAAAAAGTATAAGTTTAACCAGTAAATACTTTTATTACTGACTCGTGATGCCTTAAGGCGAGTCAGCAGAGAGCTGCGTATTTGGTTAAGACTTTGCGCAACTTGTGTATTTTGTAGTGATAACTCAAATAAAAGCTGTTCAACATTTTCTTTATTATCCGGGTCGAACAACCGTGCTTTAGCTTGAAGTAAGGCTGAAATTTCTTCAAAAATTTGTGAAAGTTTATCTTGTAAAGGAAGTGTTGGTTTAAGAATAAAAAATAAAATAGAAGTTAGGCCGTACCACAACGCACCATAGACAAAATAAGTAGGCTGTTGGTACCAGTATGCATATTCTCCTAAACCAAACATACTATAAATTGAGAGTAAAATCGTACCAAAAGAAATGGTAGCGTAGCGTTGCCCTAAAGCGCCCAATAAAATGAAACAGGCACTAGAAATTGAAAGATATAAAATAAATAAAAATCTATAAGGTGCTAAAAAACCAAGAATAGTGCTAACAGTAAAAAAGAGTAGGCAGACATAGAGCAGGTTGCGTAAACGAAGACTTAAGCGATCATCAAAATCAGTAAGTGCAGCAGCAATCGCACCTAAAGTCACAGGAACGATCAGCTCATTATGACCTAACCAAAGTAAACCTAAAGTTGTGCCTGTGAGTACAATTAAAATTTGCAGGCAATAAATTAAAATTGAATTCGCTTTAAAACGATTGAATAGTTGAGTCAGATTATTCACGGCTTTTTTCTAAATGAGAGGGTACGTGACAATTGGTATTTAAATTTTTATTACTTGAAAAATATTATGCGTTTTGTCTAAAAAAGTCAGTTTATTTTTTAAGATTTTATAATAATTAATTAGTCTAAGTTGCTTAATAAAATAGCTAAATTGTGGATATCTTTTTAGATACCCACAATTTGAAAATAGCACTTATTTGATTACACCACATGCGATTCGCGCTCCGCCACCACCTAGAGGCAAAGGAGAATCTGAATAGTTATCACCACCAGCATGGATCATGATAGCGCGACCTTGAATGTCAGCAAGTTTTAAACGTGGTGCAATAACAGCAGTTGTAGCTACACCAGTATTGTCAACGACTAATGCTGGTAAATCGCCTAAATGCCCGGTAGTTGGCGTACCATGATGTGGGGCTTGGTTAGGGTTATAGTGGCTACCAGCAGCTAAAGCAGCGCCTGGTTTTCCATCTTTAACAGCAGGGGCACAAGATGGATTTTCATGAATGTGGAAACCGCGAGTACCACTTGGTAAATCTGCTAAAGCAGGGGTAATGATTAAGCCCTTATCACTATCTTGAAAGCTAATCGTACCAATTTTTTTACCTATACCATTGGCTGTCACTTCATTAACATCCACCACTTTTTTAGTATGCATTGTGGTAAGTGCATGGGCTGTATCAGATACAGTCTTACTTACCGTGCTACAACCGACCGTTAATAAAGCTGTCAGTGCACATACTGCACCAATTTTATTAAATACTGGCATTATAGATATCCTTATAACTATAAATCTGATTTTTTTATTCAAGCAAAGGTGCGTGAACCCTACAAGTTAATTTAAATAGTCACTTTGTATCTTGAAATATTTTTAAATCATTAGCTTAGTTTTTAGATGGTGGTAAATCATCATCTGAATCATAAATCATGGTTGTTTTTGGCATGGGTTCAGGGTCAATCGTCTCATGAAGCCATTCACGCCAAATCGCTAATAAAACAGCTAAAATAACAGGGCCAATAAATAGACCAACTAAACCAAAACTTGCAATACCACCCAATACACCGAACATAATCAATAAAAACGGAATTTGAGTCGCACCAGAGATTACAAGTGGACGGATCACGTTGTCTGAACTACTTACAATAAGCACACCCCATAAGATGACGCCAATAGCTTCCATGGTTTGACCTTGAGAAAACAACCATAGTCCAACGCCTAAGTAAGAAACAGGAGTACCAAACGGAATTAGGGCTAATAAGAACGTTGCAATGGTGAGAACCATTGGGTTAGGTACACCAGCGACAAAATAACTTAATCCAGCCAGTACTGCTTGAGCAATTGCAGTTAAACCCACGCCATACACAACGGCACGTGTTGTTTCTGAAATTGTGTCGAGATAATGATGAATACGTGGCCCAATCACCATTTCCAAGGCTTTACTCACTTGGGTTAAGATCGTGTGACCATCACGATAAAAGAAGAAAAGACTTAAAATTGCAAAACAAAGTTTGACGATATTTTTACTAATTTCATTTAATAACACACGCCCATAACTTAAATGGCTTTGTACCCAAGCTGCAATATTTTGAATAGTACTATTAGGGTCTGTGTTAATTTCGTTGAGTGTGCGAGATATTTCTTTACCAATAAACGGAAGATTACGAATAAAATCGGGAACGCTTAAATGACCTGAAAAGACTTGACGCTGTAAATCAAAATAAAGGTTTCGGCCTTCATGTTGTAGAATAAAAATAGCACATGTAAATGGCACACCAACAATTAAAATGACTAAGCTAATCATAACTGTAGCATTTAAATTATTTCGGTTTTCACCAAAAAAATGCTGAATTCTTAAATAAATCGGCCAAGTCATGTAGGCAATAATGGCAGCCCAAAGTACAGGTACAATAAAGTACTTCAGGATGTTAAATCCTAAAAAGATCAGGATAAAAAACAGCCCAAACAATAAAACGCGCTGTAAAGTAGGAGCGTATGGATGCACGAACAAAATTCTCTAATTTTTAAAATAGAATAAGGTCATATTAACTGAAAAATGACCTGAGACAAATTTTAGGCAGGCGTGCTCATTTCTGCATCTTGCCCACCTAAAATAAAGAGATGGTTTTAGAACCACTCAGATTTATCTTCAATCAGTTTATTTAAAAGAGGCTGCCACTGGCTTTGAATTGCAATAAAGTTCTTTTGTGGTTTATCAAATACACTTAGACCTTGCATTGCTAAACTGCCATAAGCACTACGCTCTGCAATCCATGCAATAGGTTCATGTTCGATTTTTTCAAAAAATTGCTGAATATCTTTTGAGCTGGCGCTGTTCGGTTTAACTCGGTTTGCAAGTAGTAAAATTTGTACTTTACCTTTACGAATACGTTTAATATCCTGCAAATGCTTGAGAAAACGTCGTGTACTGTCGATATCGAAAAATGAAGGCTGAAGTGGAGTAATAATCGCATGGGCTTCGCTGACTAATTGTTCAGCATGATCACCTGAAAGGGCACCCGGTGCATCAATAATTAAATAGTCTAAATTTTTAGGTGCATCACCAATTGATTTTTCTTGACGCCAGTCGAGGCTTTGAATTACAGCTACGTTATCTGGACGTTGCTTTAACCATTGTAAGGAAGATTTCTGGTTGTCAGAATCTGCCAATGCTACTTTATATCCTTTTTGTGCCAAAGCTGTTGCCAACGTAATGGCTGTCATGGTTTTTCCGCATCCGCCCTTTTGATTTGCAATAAGTATCGTTTTCATAAATTCAGTTATATTCAGCAGCACACTTGTTCTACTTATACCTTAGCATCTTTTTATGTGAAGTAGATGACTGCCTTTGACAAAAGTTTAAGCTACTCCCTAATTTTAGATATGATTGCTCATCTATCGCGATGATGTGTATTTGTTAAGGAAAATTTATGTCCGTATGGCTGGCCATGCTTATTGGTGCTGGTATTGGTATTATTATCACGACGCTTATTTTATCAAATACCCGTAATGGCCGAATCAAGGCTGAATACGAGCAATATATTGCCGAGTTGGAGCTTGAGCATCAACAAGCCCTTGCCCAAGCACAAAAGAGAAGTGTGAATACGAGCCGCGCCGTATTAAAAGGAAAAATGGCAGAACAATTTGCGCCAGTCTTGCCGGAGTTTCAGTATTTGCCAAGTGATGCCAAGTTTATGGGCGACCCGGTTGATTATATTATTTTCGATGGCTATACCGATTTTCGAGATGGAGACGGAACTGCCGATGATATTCAAATTATTTTGCTGGATGTAAAAAGTGGAGGGGCACGTTTAACAAAGGGGCAGCAAGCAATTGCTCAGGCAATTAAGGAAGGGAAAGTTCGTTTTGAAACTTTAAGAATAGATTTTGAAGATTAATAATCTATTTAATTAGGCACAAAAATAGACGAAATTGATCTGTATTGTTACTAAATTCCGATATTTTTTTCATACCTTAGAGCTACCATAAAACGAAGATCTAATGAATTTGATCTAGCAATATTTGAGGTATAAAGCGATGAAAAAACAACGTTTGATGATAGCTTTGCTGGCGACTTTAGGCATGGGTTCAGCATTTGCATCAACCTCGAGTGAATATAATATTGCCAATGGCTTGCTTCCAGTTGAAAAAGATCAATCAATTTCTGTATTACAACCATTTCAGGGAAATTTTAGGATTTTAGGTTCAAAAATTTATCACAATGATGAGCAAGCCAAATTTTCACCGATTGATTATGCGGTAAGTTGGGGTTTATTTGCTCAACCTGAAATCGCGCGACATATTTCAGTGAAACAATATGACCGCTATTTAAACTGGAAAATAGCAAAACTACCTGTACCAGCTGAGCAAGCGATGCAGATGGTATCGAATATGCACATTATTCCTGCAAACCCTGAAATCGCCCAACAAATTAAGCAAGTTAAACGTGGTGATTTGGTTTATTTAAAAGGTGATCTGGTTGAAATCAAAGATAAAGATTTAGTTTGGAAGTCATCTTTGACCCCAACTGATACCGGCGATGGTGCATGTGAACTCTTCCGTGTTCAATCCATTCACTGGGTTGAAAAACAAAATATTTAAATTAAAAAAGCCTTCTTTATAAGAAGGCTTTTTATTGCATGCAGTTAAATTAATGCTGCTGTGAGGCTTTCCAGTATTTTAACTGATTTTGTGCTTGTAAATAGTCAGCAAGCTGTTTGACCTGCTCATCTTTACTTGCCTGCTTATCACTAAAGTTCTTTTCTTGGTTTTCCCAATATTGATAGAGTAAGCCTTGAATATAACGACCTTGTTCAGTTTTTAAATCGAGGTCTTTTAGCATGGTCAATGCTGAGCGCACATTATCAAGCGTACGTTTTTGTTCAAATTCTGTGGTGAGCGTACCTGCCTCATGCATTTTTTCTAGCTCAGTTTCCATTTCATCACTCATTTCAGTAAAGCGGTGATCGTAATCTTCTAGTAGTGCAATATCATGAGCGTCATCCGCGGTAGCTGGGAATTTCTTCACTGGTCTTTCATTGAGTTTTTCTAAGACCTGATCGGTAGATGAACTTGTATGAGATTGTTCAGTCTTTGCTGGCTCATCTGCTTTTTTACAAGCCGTCAATAATAGGCTAGAGCTGAGCAAAGACATTAAGATGATATGAGGCGTTTTTTTTAACATAGCTTTCAACCGAACCTATTCTCTATGATTTGACGACGTACTTTTTTGAAAATGATATGCATATGTGACATATGGAAAATCAATCTGATCTTGTGGGCCTAACCCAGTAAAATCATAAACAATTTTTTCAAACTGAGCTTTGAGCTGTAGTTGATCTTTTTCAGTCATTGCTGCAATAAAACTTGTTGAAAGTAACCGCTTACTCACCACTTGTTCGACAGTACCATGCTGCGATTGCGAAAAAGTATTTAAATTGTCAAAAGTAAATAAATTTTGCTCTTCAAAAACCTTTTTCCACCTTTCACTATGGTAACGAGGTGTATCACCTTCAAGCGGTAGTAGAAAATCCGCTAAAGCTTTTACCCAGTCTGTACCTTCATCGCGCTGGTTCCAAACAAGTCCTAAATGTCCTTGAGGTTTTAATACCCGATGGATTTCGGTCAATGTTTCTATGTTGTCAAACCAATGAAAAGATTGGGCACAAATGACAGCATCAATCTGTTGGTCATTTACCGGAATATTGTGGCTAAAGGCTTGTAAAGTTTTAATATCAGGATAGGCTTGCTGAAGCTGTTGTAACATCTCGCCAATTGGCTCTACTGCAGTAATATTGGCATGTGTTTGTTTTAAGTAAGGTAAGAATTTGCCAGTACCCGATCCAAGATCGATAACAGTAGAATTTTCATGGATTTGGAGCCGATCTTGTAGCCAACTTACTATTTCTACGGGATAATTTGGTCTAACTTGCTGATAAAGCTCAGCAGCAGAGCTGAAGCCTTTTTGAGCGGTAGGATGTAAGGATTGTGTCATATTTTGCGCTTTTTAATCTGACTGGCATCTATAAAATAAGATACTCCGCAATCATAAATTGGCAAAACACCTATTTTGTTTCATTTTTGACGATGTATGTGGGAGTAAATTTTCTTTCGGTGTGAGCATGGATAAGCAAATTATTTTTGAAGACGAACACATTAGAGCCATTTTTTTACAAGGCGATTCTAATACATTAGTTCTCTCTTTTGGCGATTTGATTACCCGGGCGAGTGGCTTATCTATCAATGCTGAAAAGTCTCTAATAAAGTACCAATACAGTGTTATTGGGGTGATGCCAAAACAAAAATCATGGTTCCCAAAGGCCAGTATGGTTGAGCTGGCAAAAGTCATTTTGCCTATTATTCAGCGTTTTAAAAATATTGTAGGTTATGGCGGCTCAATGGGCGGCTATGCAGCAATTAAATATTCGAATTTATTAAATATGAATCGAATCATTGCATTTGTGCCTCAGTATTCAATTGACCCTGAACAAGTTGAAGACCGACGCTATGCTGAGTTTTTCGATGCTGTCGCGAATAAAGACATGCAAATTCAGCCGCAAGATGTAGATGCAAGTCGTGAATACATTATTGTTTATGACCCTTACTTTTCAATTGATCGCGAACATTACTTAAAAATAAAAGAGATCTTACCAAGTTTACATACAATTCATTTGCCTTTTACAGGACATGAAGCTTTATCTGTATTGGCAAGCTCAAGCCTTTTACATGATTTTATTGAGCATGAATTTGATGAAACGTATTTCTATCAACAAGTTCGTAAAATCAAAAAACAAAGTAAGTTCTATTATCGTAATGTTCTTGCAAATGTGCTGACATACCATGACAGCATGTTATTGAAAATATTGCGTCAAAATGACTTTCAGTTAGATGAACGTTATTTAGACAATGCGCTTAAGCAAGCGGTCTCACGTAGTCTTATTAAAACAAAGCAAGCTACAGAGCAAGATTTTCAGAAGCTTGGAATTAAAATTCAGTATAGCCAGCAAGCTGAAAACCCTAAAAAAGGTTTTAAAAATCAATTTGAGGCAATACTAGTATTTAATTTGATTAATCTAAAGCTTGAAACCTATGCTGTAGATGTAGTGTTGGCAAACCCTTCATATTTGATTCCGATTGTGGCAGAGCACACTGGGGTTGTTCAGATTGAATTAAATAATGAACTTTATTTGTTAGGGATGAATGACCGAAAAATTATTAAATTGTTTAAACAGGGTGACGCACTCACTTCGGATATGAGTCCGTTTGTCATTAAACAATATTCTGATTTCTTTGCGTTAAGCTACAAGCAATTAAATTTAAATTGTGATGAACAAGGTGTTTGTGATTACGTTGAAGGTTCTGTTCAGCCATCTCAACAGTTTGTATTGACCAGCTACTAAGTCATTTCCTCGATTAAATAAAGCTCAAATCTTGAGATTTGAGCTTTATTTTTTGCTTAAAAAATATTTTTTTATCAATTTATTTGTATATAAAATTAAAAGTCATTATTTAAATAAATAGTATCTCTAATTTTTAAATAAAGATAAAGCTAAAAGTAGGCATGGGGAATTAAGTGAAAAATTATTATATTTTAAAAAGTATGATTTTTTAATTTATATAAATTAAAGAAATGATGTAAGATTAATTAAAATACAATAATTATCCTAATAATTATTAATTGTTTGTTTTTAAAATATATTTTATTTGGTTGGCAAAATATTGCTTAAAATAACTCCACTATTCAAAGATAATTGCATATTTATTTTTTTATCCTAAAATGATTTTTTACTAAATTGTCGTTACAGTTTTTTATATGCAATCATTAAATTATCGGAATAATGATGCATCGCAACATGGAAGTTCTGCACCTTTGAAACGAGCAATGAGTACTCGACATTTGGTGATGATCTCCCTTGGCGGTGCCATAGGTACAGGTCTTTTTCTTGGGTCTGGCGACGTAATCTCTCAAGCAGGTCCAATTGGCGCAATTATCTCTTATTTCTTGGGCGGTTTAATTGCCTATACCGTTATGCTGTGTCTCGGTGAGCTAGCGGTTCATGTCCCTGAGTCTGGCTCTTTTGGTGAATACGCACGGCGTTATATCGGTCCAGGTACGGGGTATATGATTACTTGGCTATATTGGCTGACTTGGACTGCAACTTTGGGGACTGAGTTTACCGCTGCGGCCTTGTTGGTTCAGGAGTGGTTTCCATCTACCTCGGTGTGGGCTTGGACTCTTTTCTTTGGCGCCTTGGTTTTCTTTCTTAATGTAAGTTCAACCCGCTTATTTGCAGAGTCTGAATTTTGGTTGGCGCTTGTAAAAGTAATCACCATTATCTGTTTTATTGGTTTGGGGCTGCTTGCAATTTTCGGCTTTATTCCTTATCAGGGGCATGAAACAGCACCATTGTTCAGTAATTTGACTGCTCATGGTTGGTTTCCAAATGGTCTTTTCCCAATTTTTGCCACTATGCTTATCGTTAATTTTGCTTTTTCTGGCACAGAATTAATTGGGGTAGCAGCTGGCGAAGCAGAGAATCCAGCAAAAACAGTTCCTAAGGCTATTAATGCGGCTATTTGGCGCTTATTAATTTTCTTTGTTGGTACGATTGTAGTGATTAGCTCACTATTGCCATACCACCTAGCAGGTCTTAGTGCAAATGATGTGAGCAGTAGCCCATTTGTGACTGTATTTAATTACATTGGTATTCCGTATGCAGAGGATATTATCCGTTTCGTAATTATTACGGCTTTACTTTCAGCTGCTAACTCGGGTCTATTTGCTGCATCACGTATGATGTGGTCGCTTTCAGCAAAAAATCAATTACCTAAAATTTTTGCGAAACTCACGCCGTCTGGAACACCTATTATTGCCATTATTGTGACAATGTTTGGTGCTATTCCGGGATTGCTTTCAGAACAATTTGCGCCAGAAACAATTTTTAAAAATTTGTTGGGTGTTGCTGCTTTTACAATGGTTGTTGTTTGGATTGCAATTTGTATTTCGCAATTTAACTTCCGTAGACAGTGGTATAAGTCAGGAAAAACAGTAAAAGATCTACGTTTCGCCGCACCATTGTTTCCATTGACACCAATCGTGGGTGGGCTATTCTGTATAGTTACTTGTATCAGTATGGTATTTGATCCATCTATGCAAGTGGGCTTTATCTGCTGCATTATTTTTATCTTGCTATGCTATGTCAGCTATTTCATCTTTTATCGTAAAAAAGATATAGCTCAAAACTAAGTCTTTTGCTTACTTGGTTGTGTTGATTGAAGGCTCCTTATGGGGCCTTTTTTCATGGGCGTAACTTGAGCTTTAAAGTGAGTTTTATATATTTTTTTTGAAAATGTTTTTTTTGTTTTGATAATAAAAGCAAATATTGACACATAAATTAACCACTTATCGGAATATTATTAATAGCTAATTATTATAAGTTTTTAAATAAGTATATGTTTATCATGGTTATTTAATAAAGAGATTGTTTAAATATTTATATATCTTTGTTTTGAATTAGAGAAACTGAATAAATATTATGAAAATTTATAGAAATTTTAAGAATTTTTTGAAAATTTTTGTTAATTAAGTAATTGTTATTAAATGATAATTTTTTAATCATTTTTAATTTTAATATTTTTTTAATTTCCATAAAATAAAATTATTATAGTGTAGTGTTTTTTTAGGTCTGGTTACTTTTTTATTATAAAAAATAGAGAAAATTGATTATTTTTTCTCTGCTTGTTTATTTTAAAATGTTCTAAATTAACTTGCTCTGTGCTATATTTACTTAAAGATTTTATGTCTATATGAAGGCTTGATTAACTCGCTTGAGTAGTGATGTGAAACTTGCAGTATTACTGAACAATTTTTATTTAAAAAGACTAATGGAGGGATCTATCGATTAGTCAAAAATAATTTTAGGGACTTATGGTTTTTTTGTTTCATGAACCCTAGTTCTTTTTAACTCCCAAACGGTTATGTCACCTCTTTTGTACTTATTTCCAGTCGACTTATTTGAGTTGGTTGCGGTGGAACTTTTGCTTTTATAAAGACTTTTTATAAATGGCAGATGAGGCAAAAGAATATTGTAAAAGATATCGATATATAAAAGTAAATCGTACTTTTGATATCACAAGATGGAATTTAAAAGGTCTAAAGCTTTAGAAGAGCTGAAGATTTTATAAATAAATCAAAACATTGTTATTGCAAGGTTTTGGTTGCTGAATAATAAAGACTGCAGATTTATCACATCTGAGTCTGTGTAGGTAGATAGGAAAAAAGATGTCAGATCTTTCATACGTAAACGAACATAGCGATGCATGGCAAACTTACTTGGCTCAAATTGACCGTGTAGCGCCATACTTAGAACATTTAGCTGATTATATCGATACATTAAAACGTCCTAAGCGTGCGCTTATTGTGGACGTGCCAATTGTAATGGACGACGGTTCAATCCAGCACTTTGAAGGCTACCGTGTACAACACAACTTGTCTCGTGGTCCTGGTAAAGGTGGTGTTCGTTACCATCCAAATGTTGACTTAAATGAAGTGATGGCATTGTCTGCATGGATGACAATTAAAACTGCTGTTTTGAACTTGCCATTTGGTGGTGCAAAAGGTGGTATCCGTGTTGACCCACGTAAATTATCAAATCGTGAGTTAGAGCGTTTAACTCGCCGTTATACGACTGAAATTGGTCACATTATCGGACCTCAAAAAGATATTCCTGCTCCAGACGTTGGTACAAATGCCAATATTATGGGTTGGATGATGGATACTTACTCTACTAGCCAAGGTCACACAGTGACGGGTGTTGTAACTGGTAAACCAGTTCACTTAGGCGGTTCTTTAGGTCGTGTGAAAGCAACTGGTCGCGGTGTATTCGTTACTGGTCGTGAAGTTGCTGCAAAAATCAACTTACCAATTGAAGGCGCGAAAGTTGCTGTTCAAGGTTTTGGTAACGTAGGTAGTGAAGCTGCTTTCTTATTTGTTGAATCAAAAGCAAAAATCACTCACGTTCAAGACCACACAGGCACAATTTTCAATGCTGATGGTATTGATCTTGTTGCGCTACGTGATCACGTAAATGCAAACCAAGGTGTTGGTGGTTTTGCTGGTGCACAAGCAATTGCAGATGAAGATTTCTGGACTGCAGAAGTAGACATCATTATTCCTGCTGCATTAGAAGGCCAAATTACAGTTGAGCGTGCTGAAAAACTTAAAGCTAAGTTGATTTTAGAAGGCGCGAACGGCCCGACTTATCCTAAAGCTGAAGATGTATTGGTTGAGCGTGGCATTGTTGTAGTTCCTGACGTTGTATGTAACGCAGGCGGTGTAACTGTAAGTTACTTCGAATGGGTTCAAGACATGGCGAGCTATTTCTGGAGCGAAGAAGAAATCAACGAGCGTTTAGACAAGTTGATGGTTCAAGCAATGGATGACGTTTGGAATACAGCGAACAAGAATGCTTGTACTTTACGTACAGCAGCTTACATCTTGGCATGTGAGCGTATCTTAAAAGCTCGTAAAGAACGCGGTATTTTCCCAGGATAATCTGCGGAAACTACCTTTTAGGAAAGGTGGACCGAGCAAATATAAAGGATGTTATAGGGTTATTTGTTTGGTCCCTTTTTCTAAATGAATTAAATTAAAGACAGTAAGACAGATTAAATAAATTAAATAGATACTGAGGTAAGCATGGAACAGCCAATTTCTGTAACTCGAAGCAACTTTAATGACTGGATGGTTCCAGTATTTGCACCGGCAAATTTCATTCCGGTACGTGGTGAAGGTTCACGTATCTGGGATCAAGAAAATAAAGAATATATCGATTTTGCAGGCGGGATTGCAGTAAATGCATTAGGTCATGCGCATCCAGTGGCAGTCAATGCGTTAACAGAACAAGCAAAAAAACTTTGGCACGTCGGTAATGGCTATACCAATGAACCAGTACTACGCCTTGCTAAACAACTCACCGAAAATACATTTGCAGATAAAGTATTTTTCTGTAACTCGGGTGCAGAAGCGAACGAAGCAGCTTTAAAATTGGCTCGTAAAGTTGGGTTAGACAGTGGTGTTGCTGGCAAAAGTGGCATTGTGGCATTTAACAATGCGTTCCACGGCCGTACCTTATTTACCGTTTCAGCGGGTGGCCAACCTAAATATTCACAAGACTTTGCACCACTTCCAAACGGCATTAGCCACGTTGCTTATAATGATTTAGAAGCAGCTAAAGCCGTCATTAATGAACAAACTTGTGCAGTAATTGTAGAGCCTGTACAAGGTGAAGGCGGGGTAATTCCAGCTGATATCGAGTTTTTAAAAGGTTTACGTGAACTGTGTGATCAGTTTGGTGCCTTACTTATTTTTGATGAAGTACAAACTGGTGTAGGTCGTACGGGTGCACTTTATGCCTACATGAACTACGGTGTGGTTCCAGATGTGTTAACAACTGCAAAAGCATTGGGCGGTGGTTTCCCGGTCGGTGCAATGTTAACAACTGATAAATTTGCGCCGCATTTTTCTGTAGGCACACACGGTACGACTTACGGCGGTAACCCGTTAGCAAGTGCAGTTGCAGGTGCAGTTTTTGAGTTTATTAATACACCAGAAGTACTTGAAGGTGTGAAACACCGTCATCAATATTTCCTTGATGCTTTAAATACTTTAAATGCTGAATATCAAGTATTTGATGAAATTCGTGGTCAAGGTTTATTGATTGGCTGTGTACTAAAAGCTGAATATGCAGGTAAAGCGAAAGACATTACCACATGGGCAGGCGAAGAAGGATTACTCGCTTTAATCGCAGGACCTAACGTGGTTCGTTTCACTCCTTCTCTAATTATTCCTGAACAAGATATTGATGAAGGGATTGCTCGTTTAAAAAGAGCTTTGGCAAAGTTGGCTAAATAAAAAAAAAGGAAAGCTAGCCATGATGATTGTCCGTCATGCCGAGTTTCGAGACCTTGAAGATATTTATAAATTAGCAGGTAAGTCAGGTGTTGGTCTGACTTCCTTGCCACAAAATATGGATACGCTTTCGGCTCGAATTTCACGTACTCGCAATACTTTAAATGGCAATGTTCATAAGAGTGAACAGGGATATTTATTTGTTCTGGAAGATACCGAAGCTCAACGTGTTATTGGTGTAAGTGCAATTGAGGTTGCGGTAGGTTTAATTGAACCTTGGTACAACTTTCATGTGGGAACACAAGTACACGCTTCAAAAGCATTAAACGTATATAAGTCATTACCGACTTTATTTTTAAGTAATGACAGAACAGGAAGTAGTGAGCTCTGTACATTATTTTTAGATCCGGAACGCCGTGAAAACCAAAACGGTAAATTCTTATCGAAAATCCGTTTTATGTTTATCGCAGCATTTAAGCAATATTTTGAGAAAAAATTAATTGCGGAAATGCGTGGCTACTCTGATGAAAATGGATGTTCACCTTTTTGGGATGCGATTGGGCACCATTTTTTCAATATGGATTTCTCAACTGCTGACTATTTAAGTGGTATTGGCCAAAAAGTTTTTATTGCCGAGCTGATGCCACGTTTTCCAGTCTATGTTGACCTTTTGCCAAAAGATGCGCAAGAAGTGATTGGAAAAATGCATCCACATACTTTGCCTGCTTATCATGTGCTTGAGTCAGAAGGTTTACGTTATCAAGGATATGTCGATATTTTTGATGCGGGTCCAACTATTGAAGCGAATATTGATGAGTTGCGTGCAGTCAAAGAAAGTCAACTCTTAAACGTCAAAATTACTAATGAGGCAACAGTGGGTAAAACACAATACCTTGTTGCTAATGATAATTACCACGACTATCGGGCCATGTTATTGAAGCTTGATCTCGTAGATAACACTTTAAATTTAACGCATGAACAAGCTGAAAAACTCGGTGTACAAGAAGGTCACGCTGTTCGTGTGTTATCACTAAATCCTATGGAAGTATCCTGATGTCAAACTCTTTATTTATAAACGGTGTCTGGTTACAAGGCAGCGGTACAACATTTGTAAAAACAAACCCGGTTGATAACCAAACTGTATGGTCAGGCGCTGAAGCTACGGCTAGTGATGTTGAGAAAGCTTGCCAAGCTGCTCGTACAGCATTCCCAGCGTGGGCGCGTTTACCTTTTGCTGAGCGTGTGGCGATTGTAGAAAAGTTTGCAGCTTTGCTTGAAGAAAATAAAAAGCATTTAGCGGAAGTGATTAGCCAAGAAACCAGTAAGCCTTTTTGGGAAACATTAACTGAAGTTCAGTCAATGATTGGCAAGGTTGCAATTTCGATTCGTGCTTATCACCAACGTACAGGTGAAAGCTCAACTGAAATGGCAGATGGAGTGGCATCTTTACGTCACCGCCCACATGGCGTACTTGCAGTTTTTGGTCCATATAACTTCCCGGGCCACTTGCCGAACGGACATATTGTTCCTGCGTTACTTGCTGGTAACACAGTTGTATTCAAACCAAGTGAATTAACGCCTTGGACTGCTGAAGAAACTGTAAAACTTTGGCAACAAGCCGGTTTGCCAAATGGTGTAATGAATTTAGTGCAAGGTGGTCGTACCACGGGTGAAGCGCTAGCTGCCTCACATGAAATTGATGGCCTGTTATTTACCGGAAGCGCAAATACAGGTTATCACCTACACAAACAAATGGCGGGTGCTCCTGAGAAAATTCTTGCGCTTGAAATGGGCGGCAATAATGCATTGATTATCGATGAAATCGAAAATATGGATGCTGTTGTTAACCTCACTATTCAATCTGCATTTGTTTCGGCAGGGCAGCGTTGTACATGTGCGCGCCGTATCTTGGTAAAAAATGGTGCGCAAGGCGATGCATTTATTCAACGTTTTGTTGAGGTTGCTAAAAACTTAAAAGTTGGTCGTTGGAATGATGAGCAACAACCATTTATGGGCGGCGTAATTTCATCGGCTGCTGCAACAAACATGATGAATGCTCAGCAAAAGTTGCTTGAGCTTGGTGCAAAAAGCTTGTTGCCAATGACACGTCCTCAAGAAGACAGCTCATTACTTACTCCAGGCATTATTGACGTAACAGGTGTAGCGGGTATTCCAGATGAAGAATATTTCGGTCCGCTTACCACTATTCAGCGTTATGACAGTTTTGATGAAGCATTAAAAATTGCCAATGCAACTCGTTTTGGCTTGTCGGTTGGTTTGGTTTCTCCAAAACGTGAATTGTTTGATGACTTACTCATTGAAGCACGTGCCGGGATTGTAAACTGGAACAAACCCTTAACAGGAGCATCGAGTGCAGCACCATTTGGTGGTGTCGGAGCTTCAGGTAATCACCGTGCAAGTGCATTTTATGCTGCTGACTACTGTGCTTGGCCAATGGCTTCACTTGAAAGTGAAAGCTTGACGTTGCCAGAAAAATTATCTCCAGGGATTGTGTTGCCTTAACACTAGGGAAAGAAAAAATGAAAGGATATGAAGTAAATTTTGATGGTTTAGTGGGACCAACACATCACTATGCGGGTTTGTCTTTTGGTAATGAAGCATCGACCAAAAACCGCAATAATTTGTCTAACCCAAAATTGGCGGCGAAACAAGGCTTATTAAAAATGAAAGCTTTGGCTGACATGGGCATGAAACAAGGTGTACTTGCTCCGCATGAGCGTCCACATGTTCCGATGTTACGCCGTTTAGGTTTTACCGGAGATGACATTAGTGTTGTGTCTCAAGCAATGCGTTATTCACCAGAGCTACTGTCATCTTTAAGCTCAGCTTCTCCAATGTGGACTGCAAATGCTGCGACAGTTTCACCTTCGGCTGATAGCCAAGATGAGCGCGTGCATTTTACTGCGGCTAACCTAAACAATAAATTTCACCGTTCAATTGAAGCTGAAACTACAAGCCAAGTTTTACAAGCGATCTTTAAAAATGAACGTCATTTTGTACACCATGAAGCTTTACCGCAAGTGGCTTTGTTCGGTGATGAAGGGGCAGCAAATCACAATCGTTTAGGTGGTGATTATGCTAAACGTGGTGTTCAGGTGTTTGTTTATGGTCAACAACACTTAAATAACGGCTTACCGGGACCAAAACGTTATCCTGCACGTCAGACACGTGAAGCGAGCGAGGCAATTGCACGATTGCACCGTTTAGATGATGCACATACAGTTTTTGTTCAGCAAAATCCGGATGTAATTGATCAGGGCGTTTTCCATAACGATGTGATCGCGGTAAGTAACCAGCAGGTTTTATTCCATCATCAACATGCCTTTTTAAATCAAGATCAGGCCTTTGCTGAAATTCGTCAAAAAATGGCAAGCATCGGTGAAGACTTTATTTCAATTGAAGTGCCTGAAAACCGTGTGACTGTGGACGATGCTGTTGCAACATATTTATTTAATAGTCAGATTTTGACTCGTCCAGATGGCGGAATGACCATTGTTGTGCCTGAAGAGTCTCGCCAAAATGCTGCAGTGTGGAGCTATTTGAATGACATGATTCAAATGGGTACACCAATTGATGCAATTCAGGTTTATGACTTGCGTGAAAGTATGCGTAACGGTGGTGGTCCGGCTTGTTTACGTTTACGTGTAGCATTAAATGAAACCGAATTAAATGCCGTAAATCCAAAAGTTCTCATGAATGATCAATTGTTTATGACACTTAATCAGTGGGTAGATAAACACTATCGTGATCGTTTAGCACAAGAAGATTTGGCAGATCCGCATTTACTCATGGAAAGCCGTATGGCACTTGATGAACTGACTAAAATTTTAGGTTTAGGTTCGGTTTATCCTTTCCAAAAATAATGAGGAGGTGACATGCAAGATTTTCTAGCATTAACCTTACAAGGTGAGCAACCTGCAACGCGTGAGGGAAAACAAGCAAATTTTTCTTGGCGTTGGTTAGGTGAGGGACTTCTTGAATGTACACCACATGCGCAGTACGACAAAGCTGTCGTACTGTCAGCTGGAGTACATGGAAATGAAACGGCACCAATTGAATTGCTATCTCATCTTTGCACCGATTTATTTGCCGGGCGTTTAAAGCTTGCGGTGAGATTATTGCTTGTATTGGGTAATCCCTATGCGATGCGTCAAGGCAAGCGTTATGTACATGACGATGTAAACCGTATGTTCTGTGGTGGGTATAAAAATCTGCCTGTAACTGAAGAATCTAAGCGTGCTGAGGTTTTAGAGCAGACTGTTGCCACTTTCTTTCAGGAAAGTTCGAGTCAGGCAAAACGTTATCATTATGATTTGCACACAGCAATTCGGGCTTCATTATTACCAACATTTGCTTTATTTCCATATCAAACGCATAGCTATGATGCTGATCTAACGGCAAGTCTTGAAGCAGCTGATTTGGATGCTTTGGTTTATCACAATGCGGTAGGTAAAACATTTACCCATTTTACGAGTGAGAATTTTAAGGCTGCGAGTGCAACTTTAGAGTTAGGCAAAGCATTGCCATTTGGACAAAATGACTTGAGCCAATTTGCTTCAATTGATGAAGTCATTCGTAACGTGGTTTCTGAGCAAGCTTTGCCAGTGCGTAATAAACCAAAAATTCGTGTGTTTCAGGTATCTGACTCTTTAATAAAAAAAGATGAAGAGTTTCACATGAATTTATCTGCTGAGGCTCCAAACTTTTCAACTTTTACTAAAGGCGAAATCATTGCGACTCAGCCTTCTGGTAACTATGTAGTTGAACAAGATCAGGTCTGGATTTTATTCCCAAACCCGAATGTGAAGATCGGTTTACGTGCAGGCTTGGTTTTAACTGAAACAATCTGAATAGTTAATTTTAGACAAATAAAAAAAGGGCGATGAATCGCCCTTTTTTTATTGCTAACTTAATTAGTTAGTACCGAAAAGACCTTTAATAAAAGATTTCTTTTCGCCTTTTTGTGTAGACGCTTGAGCGCCTGCATTTACGTTTGCATTTGCATTAATACCAGCAACATTAACACCAACGTTTACACCTGTTTGAGCGTTAACTCCATGAGCTGGTTGAGCTGCATTTAATTTTGCTTGAGCATCAGCTTTAGTGTCAGCAACGAATTCTTTTTGCTCAGCTTGATTTTGTGCTACACGAGCTTTAACAGCATCTACACGTGCTTGAGCATCGGCCTGTTTTTCAGCAGTAAATTCTTTTTGGTCAGCTTGTTTTTCTGCTACCTTAGTTTTTACAGCATCAAGATGTGCTTTTGTATCTGCTTTAGCTTCAACTGCTAGGTTTTTAGTGCCAGTTGCAGCCTTAGTCGCTAAATTTTTTGTACCTGTTGCTGCTTCGGTAGCAAAATGTTTAGTACCAGTTACAGCTTCACTTGCTACATGTTTAGTGCCAGTAGCAGCTTTAGAAGAAAGTTCAGTTACTTTACCTGTTGTTTTTTTTGTAGCTTTAACGGTTGTGTCAGCAGCTACGTGACCAGCATGTTTTGCTGTGTTCCCTACAGTATGTGCAGTATTTTTGACTGTATTGGCTACGCCACTAACAAGACCACCTGGTTGTACGTTGACTTGAGCAGATGCACCTGCATTAACGCCCGCACTTTGTGCAAAAATAGAGGCAGAAGCAAGTACACTTGCAGTAACGATAGCTGTTTTCATCATTTTCATTGCGATATCCTTCAAAGAATATACCCTTTTAGTGAGGTATTTCATAAACGCAATCGCATCATAGCTAAGGAAATATGAGCTTGGGAACTCACTTCATCAAAACGTTACAACAGTGTTACATTGAGTAAACAGACTAGGGATAAATTGTGAAGATTAATAAAAATTAATAATAAAGTGAAAAAGAACATTTATTTTTTAGTTATTCTTATTAAGCTGGTCCTATTTTCATCTTACAGCTTTTAACCTTCGTCTCCTAAATTTTTCTATCGTTGTTCATGTGATACATGCCTATATCTCTAAATGTGATGTGTTTCTCATTATTTATTGGAGGAAACGGCATAATAATTGCTTATTATGAGAATAGAGTGCTTTTTTAGCACTTTTTTGAACCTTATTCTGCCAGAAATATAAACGTAAAGGGCAGAACTGTATTTTTGCTTATTCGAGAAAAGATATTTTAGCTTTTCTCATGTTTATACATTTTATGAAATAGAAATTTCACATGAAATGTAATTCAAGAAATGTCTCTTTATTTCGAATAATCAAAAATAAATATAGATGTCTATAAACAAAAGAACAGAGATCTTAAATGATGAAAATTATAGCTTCCCTACTTGTAATAGTCGGCTTGATCGCCGTTGTTCTTTATTTCAAACCCACAAGCGGTGCATCTGATGTGTTCAATTCTGCTTTACATGAGACGAATTCACCACAACCAGATACTTCATCTTCCCTTTCTAAACTTAAGGAGCCTACTCAACCTAAAAACGTATCTTTAAATTCAAACCACTCTCAATCGGTATCAGCAGATACCGTTCCTTTTTATGACACAAAAAGTGATCCTTCGATTCAACCGATTGATCCAGAAAAAGATCCAGCAAATGAAATAAAAGCGAAATAAGCAAATTGTTAGTTGAAAAACTACGGAGAAAAATAATGCAAAGTAAAACGTTGTTTCTATTAGGTCTATGTACAATTTTCAGTACAACTGTGTCCGCTCTTCCTTTGGATTCCAAAGGGGCCAAACAGCGGTTAAGTCAGGCAGCAAAACAAAAAGTGTTCCAAGGTAAAATAGATTTAGATGCCTTGGTTAGTAATGATTCAAACGATTTAATTGTCGAATACAATATTCCTTCATCGAGCGTACCTTCCGGTTTAGAACGGCGAAGTTATATTGCTACAAATAAAAAGAATCTTCAGACAAGGTTTAATCGTGCCGGCGGTGTACAAGTACTTCGGGATTACAATAACCTGCCTTTGGCTTTTTATCGGATTAGTAACCGTGAGGCTTTAGTATCTTTATTAAATGATCCGAACGTTAAAGCAGTTTATCCAAACCGTATTAACCGTACTACAACTACTGAAAGTTTGCCTTTGATTAATCAACCACAAGCCAATACCAATGGTTTTACGGGGGAGGGATCTAGTGTTGCTGTGCTGGATACAGGGGTAAATTATCTACATTCAGATTTCGGATGTACCGCTGTGAATACTCCATCAAGTACTTGCCGTGTGGTTTATTCTTTTGATAGTGCACCAGATGATGGCACTTTGGATGATGATGGGCATGGTAGTAACGTTTCCGCTATTGTGTCGAAAGTCGCTACTAAAACTAAAATTATTGGTATTGATGTATTTAGAAAGGTCAGATCGCAAGGTAAGTGGGTAAGCACCGCTTATGATAGTGATATTCTCGCGGGGATTAACTGGGCTGTAAACAATGCACAAACCTATAATATTAAAGCGGTGAATTTGAGCCTTGGTGTGCCGGGAGTCAAATATACCTCTGAGTGTAGCGATAGCAGTTATGGAACAGCATTTGCCAATGCGCGAGCTGCTGGCGTGGTTCCGGTTGTAGCCTCTGGTAATGATGCCTTCCCTGACGGAATTTCATTTCCTGCTTGTGTGGCAGGGGCAGTAAGGGTAGGCGCTGTTTATGATAGTAATATTGGTGGTGTGTCATGGGGTAACCCCGTGAAATGTTCTGACCCTACTACAGCAGCAGATAAGGTAGCCTGCTTTAGTAATGGGGGAAGCCTTGTGACTTTATTGGCGCCGGGTGCAATGATTACCGCAGGTGGCTATACCATGGGTGGTACCTCTCAAGCGACACCACATGTGGCAGGCGCGATTGCTCTATTGAGAGCGAATAGTGTGAGTCCAACAGAAAGTATCGATCAAACCATTAGCCGGTTAAAAGCTACGGGTAAACCTATTACTGACTCAAGAACGGGCTTGGTTTTCCCACGGATTGATTTACTGGCGGCAACCAATGGTTTAACCGTTAACTAAATGGCATATTTATAATTTTTATTAGGTCCAAAAAATTTAAATGGCTATGGCTCGTTGCAAAAGATAACTTCTGCAACGAGTTTTTTATGAAAAAGCCTTAATCACACTTTGCTAAGTTGTCTTTACTAAAATTACTTTGAAGTTTTTTGAAGTTATTTTGAATTTCGGGATCTTGGATATTAAAAGTGGTAGAGCTTTTGGTTGTCGAATTGGTCGCTTGACTTAATATGCCAGAAGAGTCTGGATATTGCTCTGTAAATGATTGAGCTGAAATCAGGCCTTTATTATTAAAAATCCAATGTTCAGTTACTTGTCCACCACCTAAATAACCCGTAAATTCAATCATACAAGCTTGCTTATCGTGTTTAATGAGTTTGGCTACATTGCCTGTAGTAGTTGGATAAGCTTCGATATTGGTATCTTGTTCTAAAACTTGTGCCTGAGGATAAGAAGAAAGAGGTGTGGTAGTTGCACATGCAGTTAATGCTAAGCAGCACAGGGTAGAAAAGAGAAGTTTTTGACTGTTCATAAGGCAGGTTCCTAGCTCTTTGTAGTGGATGTATGTCTTTTTTAAAGTGTGTTTCTTTGGAAGCGCGATATGATCGCGCTACTCTGATTTAATTTTAATTGGCAGTCGTACTAGATTTACTTAGCTCACCTTGTTCGATTGGAATATTTTCACCGTTTCTACTGCTGGTGATATTTTGCTTAGCTTGTTCTATTTTCTGTTCAGTAAATACTTTGGCTGTATCCGCTTTTTGTTGAACAACTTCTGCTTTTTCGGCGGTAAATTCTTTCGTATCTTTCCATTTTTCACTAATTTTATTTGAAGTTTTTTCAGAAGCGCCTTGAATAGAATCTCCTAAATTTTGAATGCCTTTTCCTGTTTTGTATAACAGTACGCGGCCTAAGCTTGGATTATCACCATAAGGCATTGTCTTAGAAGTTGCTTCATTCACTTGTTGAGGTTGAGGTGTTTCAGCAAAGAGAGATGATGAAACCAAGATAGAGCTTGTAATACATAAAATTTTTATGGCTTTCATTTTGGATTAATCTCCCCAATGACTATCAAAATATGGATAGCTGATCTTACTGTTAAAAATAAATCTTGTGCAGACATGAGATAAAACCCATACGATTTGATTACGAGAAATCATCATTTGAAGGGAATAGCATCATTACCCAAATGCTTTATAAACAAAACTCAGACTTAATCAACTCTATAAACATGTCTCTCGCTTTATGGTTACTCACATTTTTATGCCAGAAAAAATGATTTTGCATAAAGGCAAGGTATTCAAATTTATAACTTTGAATATGCGCTAAATTTTTATATTGTTCATAAATACTCTTAGGCACTAACGCCACGCCAGAACCCGCACTGACACACCCAATAATGGTGGCGTAACTGGTAATACTGGTGATAGGGAGAGAGATATTCTTCAGTTTAAGCCATTCTTCAAGAGCTGCACGGTAAGGACAGCCTTCAGTCCACATGAAAATTTCTTTACCAATCAAATCTTCTTGGCAATGAATTTCTCCTAAAGAATGAGATGCAATTAAGACCATGTCTTCTTGATAAATACTGAGTTTATTTAACATAGGAAACTCAATATTGCCTGCAACAATTGCACCATCAAGTTTGTGCTGAGAAATATCGACTAGTAGCTGTTTCCATGTGCCAGTAATAATTTGAATAGAAACTTCTGGATAACGTTGATGATATTTTGCAAGTAAGTTGGGCAGGCGAGTTGTAGCAGAAGATTCAATAGCTCCAATTTTGAGCGGGCCAGAGGGCGGTGCATCTGGATGAATACTTCGTTTCGCTTCATCGCATAGCGCTAAAATTTTATGGCAATAATCGAGAAAGATTTCTCCTGATGGGGTGAGTTTTAAGCTTTTTCCTTCGCGATAAAACAGCGGTGCGCCTAGTTCTTCTTCAAGTTGCTTAATGCGTGTAGTGATATTGGAGGGTACGCAATGTAGTTGTAGTGATGCTTTAGCCATGGTTCCGCATTCAACCACGGTTTGGAACATTTTTAACTGGGTAATATCCATGTTTAATCATTCACTTTTAATGAATATTTGGCTCAATATAAGTTAATTTTATTCAACTATCTATGCGCATATGATGAAAGAGTTCCATTTCATTAGTGCAGATTTAACATGGCAATTTCTCTTGCTGCCGAAACCCAGCCTCCAGCATTTAAGCTCTACTTATGTATTGCTGTAACCGTTTTTTGTTGGGGCTATTCGCCTATTGGTGTACATAGTGCTTTGCATTCATATACACCGCAGCATATAGCCTTGCTTCGCTTTTTAATTGCTTCATTTTTTTTATTACTTCTGGTCATAAAAAAAGGTATTCAGCCTTTAAAGTGGAAAGATGCTCCTGCGCTAGGTGTATTAGGATTTTTCTCTGTAACGCTGCATCATTTGCTGATAAATACAGGGCAACAATATGTAACTGCGGTCGCTTCTAGTATTTTGAGTCAATCTATTCCGCTATTCACTTTTATTATTTCAGCTTTGGTTTTTAAAGAGCATATTCGGTTCAAACAGTGGTTGTGTATTTTGCTAGGGCTTAGTGGTGCCGTGTTAGTGGTCAGTGGAGATCATGGTTTTGGTATACCGAGCCCTTATAGTTTGTTGATTGTTTTAGCTGCAATCGCTTGGGGGCTTTATTTTAATTTATATAAAAAATTTGCCTTAAATTATGATGCCTTGAGCATGATGTGCTACATCATTTGGTTCGGGACCCTTCCTTTACTATTTTATAGTGCTCATTTACCTAGTGAAATTTTACATGCCACTTGGCAAGCCAATATGTCGGTTGTCTTATTGGGTATTTTTCCAAGTGCGATGGCTTATGTACTTTGGGGCTATGTACTTAAAAATATGCCGTTAACGATTGCATCAAATTTTTTATATTGCTCGCCGATTGTCGCGATGAGTTTGGCCGTTGTTTTCTTAAATGAAAAACCATCAATGATGGTGCTGCTGGGTGGAACGATTATTGTGGGGAGTTTGGTATGGATGAATTGGGGGAATAGGCGTACTATCGAATAAGCTATGTCACGCGCTACTTGCTTTAAGAGAATGAGATGATTGTTGTTACTTTAACTTATAAAAAACCGTTAGCCGAAGTTGATGCAGTGCTAAAAGAACATATCACATTTTTAGATCATTACTATGAGCAAAAGAAATTTCTGGCATCAGGTCGCCGTGAAAATAGAGTAGGTGGTGTAATTATAGTTCTAAGCTCTTCGATTCAAGAGGCTGAAGAGATTATGAAAAATGATCCGTTTTATAGTCATGATGTGGCCGATTATGATTTTATGTGGTTTGAGCCATCGAAAAGTTTAGAAGAAATTAAAGAATTTGTTTAACGTAAAAAATAAAGGAATCTATAAAAGATTCTTTTTTATTAAGGCTAATTTATTTGATAAAATTTTAAAAGTTATGCTTTAGCCTATGACATCTATTGTTTTTTTTAAGAGTTTTTTTGATTAAAGGAATAGCTTAGTTCTTGAAAAGTTATCAGTAATTACATTGCGCTTGATAAGTGTTGAGGACGATTTATTGTGAATATACTTTTAGATAAAATATAAGAAAGGACTTTAAGTCACAGAATTTTTATTGTTAAGTAGCTACTAAGAAAAAATGACAATGTGGAAGTTAAAAATAAACTTTTTAAATTTTTGATTTTTATAATTATTTTTGGGTGATTTGATCATTTAAATAGTGTTCAATTATAGTGTTTAAATATCTTTTATGGTATTTTATCCTCTCATCTAATCCTGATTTTAGAGAAATTTATGCATAAAAATAGTAAAATTTTTATGCTGAGATCAATTGTAGTTGGGCTAAGATATAAGTTATATTTTAGCTAAAGTTTTTATTATAGATGAGTTTGTATTTTTTATTGGGTGATTTATGGATATTCCTTCAAAATTATATATTCAAGATATTATAAAAGATGATTTAGATGATGATTTTATAGAAGGAATTATTTCTTTAATTGATGAAAAGTGTTCTCAAGCTTATTTATTAAGATCCCCACTTAATGAGAAAAAATACAATTATTATTATGATCAAGATGATGAAAATCCAGATTTGTATAATAATGGCTTTGTTTTTTTACAACCAGGATATCCCATTGTATTTATTTCTATTGATGATGATGAGGATGCTTTATATTATTATGGTGAACAATTCATTTTAGATGTTAACTCATTGTCTGATAAATTTAGATATGATAAATATATTGGAAGACAGTTGAGATGGAGAAAATATATTGACAATTATTTTTCTATAAGCAATTTAAATGAGTATTTTGAATTAAAACAGAATAATGATGATAAAAGAAAAACAGAATTATTAATATCCTTAATTATTGGTAGTATTAACCAAATAGATAATATTTCTTTAAAGGCTTCTGATAATTTATTAGATAAAGTTAAAAATAAAATTCAGTTATTTGATGGAGATCAGACAAGGTTTATTTATGATTCAGAATCTGATTTAAAAATGATCAGAATTCAAGGTCTATCGGGTTCAGGAAAAACTGAACTATTATTACATAAATTAAAAGAAATTTATTTGAAAGATGGTGATTCTAAGATTTTGTTTACATGTCACAATAAAATTTTATCAAACTCACTAAAAAATAGAATTCCTTCATTTTTTAATTTCATGAAAGTAGAGGTTCAAATTGATTGGGAGAAATTATTATGTGTTCATGCATGGGGGTCAACTTTAAATCCTTTTTCTGGTGCCTATAGGTATATATGTGAAAAATATGATTTAAATTTTTATACTTTTTCTCGTGAAAATACTTTCGACAAAGTTTGTAAAGTTGCAATTAAAGAGTTGAAAGATAAAATAGAGGGAGATGATCAGAAAATATTTGATTATGTTTTTGTGGATGAAAGTCAAGATTTTCCTAAATCATTTATAGAGTTAATAAATCTTGTAACTAAAAAACAAATTTATATTGCTGGTGATGTTTTTCAGAATATATTTGATAATATTGATTATAATTCTGTAGAGCCAAATTTTTTATTAAAAAAATGTTATAGAACTGATCCAAGAACATTAATGATTGCTCATGGTATGGGGTTGGGAGTCTTTGAAGAGAAGGCAATAAAGACATTAACAGTAAATGAATGGAAAGCATGTGGATATAATGTGATAGAACATAATGAGCAATATGAACTGAGTAGAGATCCTACAAGACGATTTGAGGATTTAGAATCAGAATCAATAGTTAGTTTTGAAATGTTGACATTAAATAAAGATATTTATAATAAAGATTTAGTTGATAATATTTTTCAAATAATTAATTTAATTCGAGAGGAAAATTCTACTGTTACCGTATCAGATATAGGTATTGTATTTATAGATAGAGATCCTATTGTTTATAATTATATTGAGTATTTTTGTGCCCATTTGGGTCAGTTAATTGAGTGGAATGTTAATAATGCTATTAAAAGCAAAGATAATATAGGTAATCAATTATTTGTTAGTAATATTAATAATGTTAAGGGTTTAGAGTTTCCTTTTGTTATATGTATTTCTAATACTATTAAAAATGATGCTTCTTATAGAAACTCCCTTTATATGACATTGACTAGATCTTTCTTAAAAACATATTTTGTAGTAGGTAAGATTGAAGATAATTTAAGACAACGTTTTGCAAATAATATTGAAAATATTACATCGACCAAAAAAATGTTTGTTAATATTCAACAAGAAACTCTACCTGAAAGCTTAACTATTGATTTGAAAAGTGATGTTTCTAATTATTCATTAGCTGATTTTATTAAAAATTATTTAAAAGATGTTGATATAGAATCTTCAACTAAGAATAAAATATATAAATTGACAAAAGGTTTCTATGATGATTCTAATATGTATAAACCAGAAGAAGTTGAAAAATTTATTAATGATTTGATAGAAAAGTTGTAAAGATGAATCAATTGTTTTTTTATAGTATTAACTCATTTAAACTAAATTATATTTTTAGTTTTCCTGTCAGACATAAGGTTGATCTTATGAGCCTTTCCTTAAGGTTAATGATAGAATTGATTAATGAGGATGTTTATTTCAGTTTGAAAGAGGAAACTAACTTAGTCTTAATTAAGTCAAAAGATACTTTTAGATATGCTATCATTAAAGAGAATCAGATTATGTCTGCTATTTTGCCATTTAGATTTGATTTTGATGTATGTGTCGAATTTAATTTTGGTCAGGAAATTATTGATTTAAATGATTTATATATTATTATACGGTGTGTGGAAAAAGTAAAAGAAGAAATTAATAATGGAATTGATCTTTTATCTGATGATATTAGGGCATTAATAGATGAAGTTTTAATTCAAGATTTAAATTTAAGTAGTAATCAAGAATATAAGTATAAAAAATTACTAAATCATATGTTTTTCCAAGAAGATGGTTATTTAAGATTTGATTATGATGAAGAAAACTCAAATGGGCATTTGCATCCATTAAATCATCTTGATATTAATTATAGTAACTCATCAACTTTCAAGTTAGGGCTGAAAGCTAGAGTAGATTTTCATACTTTTTGGGATATTCTGCGTTCTGATACTAATTGTTTTTATTTAGAAAAAAGTTAGAACACCTTATTTTTAAATAAGATGTTCTAACTTTTAACCTATTATTAGCCCTGTAACACACTTACATCAGCAGTAGTAAACAAGTCACGTAACTGAGCCAATAAACGTAAACGGTTTGCTTTTAGGTCAGTATCATCCGCTATCACTATTTCGCCATCAAAGAAGGTATTGTTAAGTACGCAAAGCATTACAAGCTCAGAATCTTTACTTAAACCATTTTCTAAAGCTCTGGCAAAAAGAAGAACAGCATAATAGCTCCAAAAATTCCGCTTAAGATCAACCAGTCTTTTTTACGCATATCTGCAAGGCGAATCACCGAAAGATAAACACTACTGAAAAAAACCAAAACAAAAACCAGCAAAACTAGCGGATTATTGAAGAAGAATTTGCTGATGCCAAATAGCACGAAAATAATGGTACTAGAAACCCAATACAGCAGAGCCAAAATAAATTTGTTCACTGATAAATTATGAACAGAACGATCTAAACGAAGCAAAGTTATAGCTAGCATAATCAGCCCTGCGAAACCGCCTAGAATAGAGATAATCATAAAGAACAAGCCGCTCATATCTGGTTTGGTCTTTATATGAGGATATAGCTTCCATAGACCATAACCGAATGCCATCAAAAGGGTGTGGCAAAGAACAAGGTAAGCATCTATACGGTAAAACTTTTTAATTGAAGTGGTATTCATTATGATAACTGCTGATTTATTCTTAATATTAAAAAACCCCACTAATTTATAGAGGGGTTCTCATTAATTTACAACCAATTAAGGCTTAGCCTTGCAACACACTCACATCAGCCACAGCAGTAAACAAGTTACGTAACTGAGCCAATAAACGTAAACGGTTTGCTTTCAGGTCAGCATCGTCTGCCATAACCATTACACTATCAAAGAATGCATCAATCGGCGCGCGAAGTGCTGCAAGCTTAGAAAGGGCAGCTGTGTAGTCTTTTGCTGCAAGTAATGGTTCAACCACAGGAGTCACTGCTTGAAGCTCAGCAAATAATGCTTTTTCAGCATCTTCAACCAAGTTCGCTTCAACGACAGAACCTTCAGGTGTTGCTTCTTTGGCAAGAATATTGGCAACACGTTTATTTGCAGCAGCAAGTGCAGCAGCTTCAGGTAATGTGCGGAAGTGGTTAACAGCATTTACACGCTTGTCAAAATCAAGTGGAGATTTTGGTGCAAGAGCTTGAACTGCTTGAAGTACGTCAACAGCAACGCCTTGGTCTTCATACTTAGCACGGTAACGACCTTCCAAGAACGCAACAGCATCAGCGCGAGTTTTGTCGTGGTCTTTAACGATATCGCCATAACCTTGAAGTGCAAGATTCACTAACTCTTCAATTGTTACGTCTAGCTCATTTTCAATGATTAAACGTAAGATACCAATTGCTGAACGACGAAGAGCAAACGGGTCTTTAGAACCTGTAGGCGCTTGTCCAATACCGAAAATACCAACCAGCGTATCTAAACGGTCAGCAAGAGCAATAGTTGTACCTGTTTTGGTTTTAGGTAAAACATCACCTGCAAATTTTGGTAAGTATTGTTCACCTAAAGCTTCTGAAACTTCAGTGTTTTCACCTTCAATACGTGCGTAGTAAGTACCCGCAATACCTTGAAGCTCTGGGAACTCACCTACAAGTTCAGAAGTTAAGTCACATTTAGCAAGTAATGCTGCTTTTTCAGCATCAGCTGGGTTTGCACCAGTGATTGAAGATAATGCAACTGCAAGTTTTGCAATACGTGTTGATTTGTCCCAAAGCGTACCAAGCTGAGCTTGGAATACCATGTTTGCTAATTTTTCTTTACGAGATGCAAGCGGTTGCTTTTGATCTTGTAAGAAGAAGAATTCAGCGTCTGACAAACGAGGGCGAACAACTTTTTCGTTACCTTCAATAATTTGAGTCGGGTCTTTAGACTCAATGTTTGAAACAGTAATAAAGTAAGGCTGTAATTTACCTTCCGCATTGATCAAACAGAAATATTTCTGGTTGTCTTGCATTGTCGTAATAAGAGCTTCTTGAGGAACAGCTAAGTAGCGCTCTTCAAAAGTTGCACGTAAAGCTACAGGCCATTCAACCAGACTTGTTACTTCATCAAGTAAGTCAGCTGGAACAATCGCAGTTGCATTCACTTCATCAGCTAACTTTTTCACTTGTTCTTGAATGGTTGCCTGACGCTTTTCAAAGTTCGCTACAACATATGCTTTTTCTAACGCAGCTAAATAGTCATTTGCATGCGCTAAGGTCACAGCTTCAGGTGCATGGAAACGGTGACCATAAGTCACATTACCAGCTTTGTGATCTTGAATAGTCGCCTCAATAACTTGGTCATCTTTGAGTAAGACAACCCATTTCACTGGACGTACAAATTCGGTACGGCTTGCAGCAGAACGCATGCGCTTAGCAATTGGTAAATTGTCTAACGCAGTTTGTAAAATCTGTGGAAGTAAAGCATCAAGGCTTTGACCTTTCACATCTTTTAAATAGCAAACTTTTTCAACTTTACCTGCTTGGAATGTAGAAAGTTGCTCAACAGTAATGCCTTGACCGCGCATAAAGCCTTCAAGTGCTTTAGTCGGTTTGCCTTCTGCATCGTAAGCTGCTTGAACAGCAGGGCCGTCAAAACGTTTTTGTGTATCCGCTTGAGCAGCATCTACATCTACAATTTTAAGCGCTAAACGACGTGGAGCGGCATAAGCTTCAACAGATGCGAAGTTTAAACCAGCTTCATTTAAGCCTTTTACCGTTTCTGCTTGTAGTGCATCACGTAACGTTTTTAAGCTTTTTGGTGGAAGCTCTTCACAGCCAAGTTCGAATAAAACAGTATGTTTGCTCATTAGTTTTTCTCCGCCTTTGCTGCTTCACTTTCAGCTTGTGCTTTTAGCTGTGCCAATACTTCATCACGTAAGTGTGGTTCTGCCATTGGGAAGCCAAGCTCTGCACGTGCTTGTACATAACTTTGTGCAATAGCGCGCGCCAAAGTACGTACACGTAAAATGTAACGTTGACGCTCAGTTACAGAAATTGCGCCACGTGCATCAAGCAAGTTAAAGGTATGAGACGCTTTAACGACTTGCTCATAAGCTGGAAGTGGAAGTTTAGCTTCCATTAAACGGTTAGCTTCTGACTCGTAGAAATCAAATAGTTCAAATAGTTTGTCAACTGGAGCGTATTCAAAGTTATAAGTCGATTGCTCAACTTCATTTTGATGGAATACGTCGCCGTAAGTTACCGTGCCGAATTGGCCTTTGGTCCAAACAAGGTCATAAACCGAGTCTACACCTTGTAGGTACATCGCAAGACGCTCTAAACCGTAAGTGATTTCGCCTGTTACTGGGTAACATTCAACACCACCAACTTGTTGGAAGTAAGTGAACTGAGTTACTTCCATACCGTTAAGCCAAACTTCCCAACCTAAGCCCCAAGCCCCAAGAGTTGGAGATTCCCAGTTGTCTTCTACGAAACGGATATCGTGAGTAAGCGTATCAATCCCGATTGCTTTTAAAGAATCGAGATAAAGCTGTTGGATATTGTCTGGGTTTGGTTTAAGTACTACTTGGAACTGATAGTAGTGTTGCAAACGGTTCGGGTTTTCACCATAGCGGCCATCTTTTGGACGACGTGAAGGTTGAACGTATGCCGCGTTCCAAGTCTCTGGCCCTAAAGCACGTAAGAATGTTGCGGTGTGGAATGTTCCAGCGCCCATTTCCATGTCGTAAGGTTGTAGTACGACGCAGCCTTGTTCGGCCCAATAGTTTTGTAGGGCAAGAATTAAGCCCTGAAATGTATCAATGTGCGAGATGGCGCGACTCATGTAGCATCCACGAATTTATGAGAAAAATTGCCCCTAAGTATAAGGATTTTGTAGGGGAGTGGCAAAGGCTTAATGCGGAGGAAATTATTGAGGCGGTAACTAGAACTTTAATATTTCCATAATCCTGTTGGAGTAATTGTTAGCCACATCATTTTAATGATAATATCCACCCGTAATCTTTTTTATTGTTACGATAAAAAATCGCGAAAAATCGACTTAAGTTTCATTTCTTTTCCACTAGAAAATACTCAGTCGACACATATCCCAATCTTTAAGATTCGGCCAGCGTTCATCAGGGCTTGAGTTGTTATCAAGCATCGTTAACAGGTTTTCACATTTACTGTGCCTGACTTTTCGATAGGACGCTTTATGAATCGATCTCTATTTATTATCTTTGCAACTATTGCTTTAGATGCTATTGGTATCGGTCTTATTTTTCCGATTCTTCCTTTATTATTACAAGATATGACGCATAGCACTCATATTTCTATATATATGGGGTATATTGGCCAGTCTCTATGCGGCCATGCAATTTATCTTCTCTCCTTTATTAGGTGCGTTAAGTGACAGATGGGGGCGTAGACCGGTCTTGCTTATTTCACTGGCTGGGTCAGCAGTTAATTATCTCTTTCTAACTTTTTCACATAGCCTAATTTTATTGCTAGTAGGTCGCATTATTGCTGGAATCACCAGTGCCAACATGGCTGTTGCAAGTGCTTATATTGTCGATGTTTTGCACGAAAATAACCGCGCAAAATATTTTGGTTTAATCAATGCTATGTTTGGTGCAGGCTTCATTATTGGCCCTGTATTGGGCGGATTCTTGAGTGAATATGGATTAAGACTTCCTTTCTTTGCGGCAGCTATATTGACAGGGCTTAATCTTTTATCTGCCTATTTTGTTTTGCCTGAATCCCGAAAAGTGACTTTGGAGAACAAACAATTATCTACATAAACCCTTTTAAAATATTTGCTGGTATTAGCTCTATTCGTGGTGTACTTCCACTTATTACGACCTTTTTTATCTTTAGTGCCATAGGGGAGGTATATGGAGTCTGCTGGCCATTATGGGGACATGACACATTTCAGTGGAGCGGTTTCTGGGTAGGTCTTTCTCTAGGCGCATTTGGTCTATGTCAAATGCTGGTACAGGCTCTTATTCCGAGTCATGCTTCAAGATTGCTGGGTAATCGTAATGCTGTGCTGGCTGGTATTGCTTGTTCTTGTTTTGCTTTAGCAGTAATGGCTTTCGCCCAAAGTGGTTGGATGATTTTTGCTATTATGCCTATTTTTGCGCTAGGGAGTATGGGGACACCTTCATTACAAGCCTTAGCTTCTCAAAAGGTTTCTGCTGACCAGCAAGGACAGTTTCAGGGAGTGATAGCATCTACGGTAAGTATGGCCTCTATGATTGCCCCTATGTTTTTCTCCACTCTTTATTTTCAGTTTCAGGAAAAATGGCCGGGAGCAATTTGGTTGAGCGTGATTTTGATTTACCTGCTCACCTTACCGATCATTTTGTATAGTACCCGACCAGTCGTACAACAAAGATAGTAATGTAGAGTTAAATTCTCTATTTATCCTAAATAGAGAAGATCTATGGCCTACTCCCTTAGATCATTCTAATTTAAAACGTCACTTCATGACGCCGAGCGTATTTCACTGGATTAAATTTAAGAATACGAAATGATATTTTTTAAACGATGTCATAAATGAGTCGTTTGATATGTCTGATCGCATTCGGGAAAAACTACAAATTCTTGCTGATGCTGCTAAATATGATGTGTCTTGTTCATCAAGTGGCAGTGATCGTAAAAACAAAAATAAAGGTCTGGGGGATGCCAGTCATTCGGGTATTTGCCATAGCTATACCGAAGATGGCCGCTGTGTATCTCTCTTAAAAATTCTATTTAGCAATGTTTGTATTTTTGACTGCGCCTATTGCGTTTCACGCCGTTCTAATGACGTCCAACGTGCGGCATTTACGGTGCAAGAGGTTGTTGACTTAACCATTAATTTTTACCGTCGTAATTATATTGAAGGTTTATTTTTAAGCTCAGGCATTTTTAAATCGGCAGATCACACGATGGAGCGTATGCTTCAAGTCGTAAAGAAGTTGCGTCTTGAAGAAAACTTTAATGGTTATATTCACCTAAAAACAATTCCGGGTGCATCGCCTGAACTGATCCATGAAGCAGGTTTATATGCTGACCGGATGAGTATTAATTTAGAGATGCCGACTGAGATTGGGTTAAAAACTTTTGCGCCAGAAAAATCACATCAGGAAGTACAAAAAGATTTAGGTTTAGTTCGTGACAGACTCATTCAACTTAAAGATGAGCGACAAATTATTAAGCACGTGCCGAAATATGTACCAGCAGGGCAGACTACGCAAATGGTTGTTGGCGCTCATCAAGAGTCAGACCAAGATGTTTTGTTTATGGCTGACAAACACTATAAAGAATTTAAACTTAAACGTGTCTATTTTTCGGGTTATATCCCAATTAATACTGAAAATAATTACTTGCCCGCAGTTGGCTCTGCACCGCCATTATTGAGGGAAAACCGACTCTATCAAAGTGACTGGCTGATGCGTTTTTACGGTTTTGAAGTCAATGAAATCGTCAATGAAAAACACCCTAACTTAGACCTTGATGTAGATCCGAAATTAAGTTGGGCCTTAAGGCATCCCGAACAGTTTCCGGTAGATTTAAACTGTGCAGATTATCAAATGATTTTGCGTGTACCGGGCATTGGTGTGAAATCGGCTAAGAAAATTGTGCAGGCTCGCCGTTTTGGAAAAATCCATATCGATTTACTTAAAAAACTCGGTGTGGCCTACCAACGAGCAAAATTCTTTATTCGCTGTGAAGACAGTCCAAAATTCCAAAAAGAATTGTCTTCAAGTTTTATTCGGCAGCAGATTTTAACGCAAGGCTCATCGAAATATGTACAGCAACTCTCGCCACAATTAAGCCTTGGGTTTTAGTCATGTTTAATGATGAAGTAGCTTATTATTTTGATGGTTCAATGGTTGGGCTGCTGAGCTGTGTTTTTCGTGCATTTCAATTTAAAGAATTACAGGTCAGGCTTTGCTTGAGTGATGCGGCTCAACATGGCTTGTTTGCTGATAAAATTGAGGTTTCAAATAACGAGCAACACGCCGAGCGTGTTTGGTCAGCGCTACAAACAAAGCTTTCATCTTCTTCGTTAAAACAATTTTATTTTGCTTATTTATCTGAATCTTTAGATGCCTATCAGCATTTATTTAATTACTGTATTTATGTGTTTACTAGCCATGTTTCCATAGAAAAAGATTATTCAAATCCGAGTGTTTTAGCGATTGCGCAGTGGACGAAAAAGGTCGGACGAGAGAAGCATCGAATGGAGGCTTTTATTCGGTTTAAGAAAACCAAAGATGAGCTTTTTTTAAGTCTGGTTCGTCCTGATTTTAATGTTTTACCACTCATTCAGCCGCATTTTAAACGGCGTTATCAAGATCAACGTTGGCTCATTTATGATGAGCAACGCAAATTTGGGCTGTATTATGATTTACGGGAAATACATGAAGTTTCACTCGAAGCCTCTGACGTTGACCGTAATTTAAAAAATGGAATGAGCCAAAGTTTTCAGCTTGAGCTAGATGAGCAGGAAGTTTTATATGATCAGCTTTGGAAGGATTATTTTAAAAGCGTTAATATTACGGAACGCCAAAATATTAAGCTTCATGTGCAATATTTGCCAAAAAGATACTGGCGCTATTTAAATGAAAAATTAATTGAATATTAAAACATTAAAATATTAACAGCACGTTCAACAGGTTTTCTGATAATTGAAAGATATAATTTAAATGCACTTTATGCGGCTTTGGGCGTATACTTTTGCCCGTTATAAATAACGGCATATCCCCTAAGGTGTACTGTGAGTGTTATACAGCCAGAATGGTTACAGATTTTAAAACCGAATTTTAAGGTTTTACCACTAAAAGAACGGTTGCTTTGTGGCGTTGGAGCGCTATGTGGTTTAGCAATTTCCTCATTAATTAGCTGGTATGTTTTAGGCGGAATTAATGCTTGGTACATTGCACCAATGGGGGCCTCATCTGTTCTCTTATTTGCTGTACCTACCAGTCCATTGGCTCAGCCTTGGAATGTTATTGTCGGTAATACATTAGCCGGAATTATTGGGGTCGCCTGCGCACAGTGGATTCCGGATTTAACCACAGCTTTTAGCGTGGCTGTGGGTTTTGCCATATTTTTGATGATGACCACCGACTCCTTGCATCCGCCTAGTGGAGCAGTTGCGATTACGGCTGTGTTGGGCGGCGCTGCCATTCATAAATTAGGCTTTTATTTCGTTTTTTATCCGGTTCTGCTCAACTCACTACTTCTACTCGGTTTTGCTGTATTTTTTAATAGGCTGATTGGGCGACATTATCCGGTTACTGCACATTTAAATGAGCGTAGTAAAGATCCAACGCCCACTCAAAAAGTATCAATTCAGCCAAAAGATATTGAGTATGCATTAGAACATCATACTGAATTGTTAGATATCAGCCAGTACGACTTAGAAAAAATCATTTTAGAAGCGCAAGAACATGCCAATGAACGTATGGTGAACCAATATACCTGTCAGGATATTATGAGCCGAGATGTGATTAAATTGCATGAAAATGATGATATTCATCAGGCATTAGATAAATTTAAACAAGAAAATCTCATGAGTTTGCCTGTAGTTAATGCAGACAACCATTTAGTGGGTACTTTGGCGCTATATGAAGTAGTGGAATGGTTTAAAGGGGCAACAGATCCAAGAAACTCATGGCAGCATTACGTAAGACAAATTATGAGTCGTCGAGTAGTTACTGTACTGCCAACTCAGCCGATTCAAGACCTTGTACCTTACTTTGTTGAGAAGTCTTTTAACTATATTCCGGTGGTTGAGGAACGAAAACTGATTGGAATCATTAGCCGTGCAGATATGATTGCGGCTTTACAACAGCAGTTAAATCGTAAATTATAATTTTAAATATAAAAAAAGCTACGGTTGATTAGGGGATGCAACCGTAGCGACCAAAATAAACTAAGTTATTTAATGTATTTGTTCTTCTCGTACAGTGCGAACAGGTTGTTGATAACCTTGCACTTGTTCTGGCTGTTTTTTAGGAATTACCAACCATAAAACTAAGTACACTAAAATCCCTGGAAAAGCCGCGCTCATTATCGAAACTAACACGAAAATAATGCGTAATAAATTTGCATTCCAACCAAATCGTTCAGCAATACCGCCCATTACACCGGCGATCATGCTTTGTCGGTTCGAGCGATATAAACCAGAATTGGCCATCTAAGTCTCCTCAAATATATAAGTTACAAGGAATCATTTATTCACTTGGTTAATAAGAATATGGAGCCAATCCGAATGAATTAAAGGTTCATAAAACTAAAAATGGTTAAAATATGTAAATGGTTTAAATCAATGAAAGCAACATCTACTAAAATGCACTGTTTCGGGGCTGAAAGTGTTTGTAGCAGCGATGATATCTTTCCTGAACAATAAGGTTGAACTGTAGCATTGCTGTTGTATGTGAATGATGTATATGTCTTTGAAGTGGTCTGGTCTTTTAATGAAACATTTGGGTGTGGCAGCCATCTTGTGTATGGGGCTAAGTGCCTGTGATGTAAATCATGCTGACTCTAAAGATCACTCCGCGGTAGCAACGACTTCTAGACATGAAGATAGTTTGATTAAAAGCACCACGAAGGTTAAAACTTTAGATGATGCAGCGGGACGAACTTTCTTGCCTGAGGGCGTTCCAGATCAAACCTCAAAACTATCCGAAGCAGACCAACAATATGCAGGCCGTTATCACACTCGTATTTCATGTGAAGATAATTTTGCCGATTGTGAAACAGGCGAGGCAGAATATATTTTAAATTTATTACCTGATGGAACTGCGTATTGGAATGTTGTTCATTTTGGTCGTGTTGGTAGTAAAGATGGCTCAAAAAGTGCGGTCATCAATCAATTATGCCCTTCCTTGAAATGGAAGGTTGAGCCCGCCGCTCATGAGTTAACGATCCAATGTCCTTTATCAGATGTTAACTTCTATTTTGATATTGATGCAAAACAAAGATTAGTCGTAAATTTAGAAAAATTATTTTATAGCGATTTTGGTAAAAACCGTGAGTTTTTGGAACAAAATTATTTTGTTCCTACAAAAGCTTATGTACTTGATAAAGAGTAAAGCCAATTTTAGCAAAATCAAAAAGAGCGCAATATCAATTGCGCTCTTTTTGATTTTAGAGTCTATACATCATTAGTAGTCGAAACTAAAGTGTTCTGCTGGTAATGAAGTCAGCGTACGAGAAGTCGTTACCATTGATTCTGCATGACCTTGAGCACGTGGTAATAGACGGTCAAAGTAGAAATCTGCAACTTTAATTTTTGCTTTATAGAACTCAGGAGTTTCTTGGCCATTACCTGCTTCTAATTTTTCAGAAGCGACAACTGCTTGTTGTGCCCAGAAATAAGCCATCATCACATAGCCTGAGAACATCAAGAAATCTACAGAAGCAGAAGATACGATGTCACGGTCTTTACGTGCAGCAAGCATGATACGAACAGTTAAAGTGTTCCACTGAGCACAAAGCTTTGTTAAGTCCCAAGCAAAACGACGTAAGTATTTATTACGAGCATGTGCAGCACAGAACTTTAAGATTTCAGCAGTGTATTCACGAACTACTTTACCTTTTGAGCTTAACAACACTTTACGACCAATCAAATCAAGTGCCTGAACACCAGTTGTTCCTTCATACAAAGTAGAAATACGGGCATCACGTACGATTTGCTCCATACCCCATTCTTTGATGTAACCATGGCCGCCGTACACTTGCATACCGTGGTTAGCAGCTTCTAGGCCAAGCTCGGTCAAGAAACCTTTTAAGATTGGTGTATAGAAACCAAGTTTATCGTCATAATCTTCAAATGCAGCTTGGTCACCGCGTGTCAAAGCATCTGTCATTTTGTCAGCAAGCTGTGCTGCGTAGTAGATCATTGAACGACCACCTTCAGCGATTGCTTTTTGAGTTAACAACATGCGGCGTACGTCAGCATGGTGAATGATTGCATCAGCAACTTTATCTGGATCTTTTTTACCAGAAAGGGCACGCATAGACATACGTTCTTTGGCATATGGTAGAGCGCCTTGGAAAGATAACTCTGCATGGGCAATACCTTGAACCGCAGTACCAATACGCGCTGTGTTCATAAAGGTAAACATGGCATGTAGGCCTTTGTTTACTTCACCAATGAGGTAACCTGTTGCATTATCAAAGTTTAATACAGCAGTTGCAGAAGCACGGATACCCATTTTGTGTTCGATTGAACCACAGCTTACAGTATTACGTTCACCTACGCCGCCATCCGCAGTTGGGATAAATTTAGGGACGATAAATAATGAAATACCACGAGTACCTGCTGGCGCATCTGGAAGACGTGCAAGCACAATATGAATAATGTTTTCTGTTAAATCATGTTCACCGGCAGAAATAAAGATTTTTGTACCAGAAATCTTATAAGTGCCGTCAGCTTGTGGTTCAGCTTTGGTTTTTACCTGACCTAAGTCTGTACCACATTGAGGTTCGGTTAAGCACATTGTGCCGCTCCATGTACCTTCAACAAGTTTCGGCATATACGTTTGTTTTTGCTCATCTGTACCGAATTGCAAAATAGTATTCATACAGCCTGAGCTTAAACCTGGATACATGGTAAATGACCAGTTCGCAGTACCCATCATCTCTGATTTAATCAGGTTTAAAGACATTGGTAGGCCTTGACCACCAAATTCTTCAGGATAAGAAAGACCTTGCCAGCCACCCATTACAAACTGGTCATAAGCTTCTTTAAAACCTTTTGGCGTTTTAACTTCGCCGTTGTCAAAATGGCAACCTTCTTCATCGCCAGATTGGTTAAGTGGAGACAGTACGTTTTCACAATAATCTGCTGCACCTTCAAGAATCATATCTACTGTATCAGGATCTGCACTTTCACCATTTGATAAAGTTTTGTAGTGAGCAGGATAGTCTAGTACTTCATTCATTAAGAAGCGGATATCGTGTAGCGGAGCTTTATATGCTGGCATGGCTTTAATCCTAATTTTGAATCATTGTGGGATTATCTGAATCGATGATTTGATTATTCACTCGCATGATAAAAATACAATGTTAATCGCACCCGAAAGGAATGTCAGAAAAGCGAATTTTGTCGAAAATAAATACACCTGAAATTATAATTTCTGCTAAAGTCGGGACTTATACTTTTATGTGAAAAAACAACTAATTTTTTTATTTTTAGCAAGTTTTGTTAAAAAGATAAAGCGATAAGGTTTTAAAAAAGGTTATGCATTTAAAATATCTCAGTTTATGTTTATTTAGTTTGGGCTTGACGGCATGTGCACAACACGGCGTGCGTCCACAGGTGGCATCTGCGAGTTTAGAGCAAAAAGCCATTCAAAGTGTTAATGCGATGTATGAATACCCAAGTTATGATTATCGCGGAAACTTTAAAATTACCGTTGATCCTTCACAAATAAAGCAAAATGTAAAAGCTGAGAATACTGCTAAGCTAGATGCTGAATTACAAAAGAAAGTTGATCAATATTTACGTGAACAAAAAGTTGCCTTAAGTAAAGCACAGAAACAAACCTTATATGCGGCGATTGCAAACGAACAAGGTGATTTGGGACTGACTTCCTCAGCACGTTCTGAAAAAATTAACACCGTATTATTTAATTTGTTAAATGATCTTCAGTTTAGTTATGACGGCTCGATACATTATCGTCAAAAAATGGGTTCATTTAATTTAACGGCTAAATATGAAAAACCGACACTTTTAGTTCAGGCAAAATTGCCAATGGTGCTTGATCTTGAGAATTATAAGTTTTACATAAATTATTTTGGCTTGATGCCATATTTGGTCAATAAAGATAACCAAAATAATTTAGCTTATGTTGATTTCTCAAAATATAAAGCCTTCTTTAAAAATGTCGATAAGAAGAAATTTATTGAATACCTTAAAGCTTCAAGTGCTGTTTCATATCGATTAGCTGAACCGCAAAACTTACAACGTGTATCGTTGACTGAAGCTGATCGTAAAGCAGGGGCGGTTGAAAAAATTCGTTTAAAGACGACGGTTGAGCAACTACTTTTAGAAGTAGATTTGTTTGGGCAAGTTAATGAAAAATATCTTCAAAAAAGTGTTTTAGGTCTTGATGAGGAAAAACTTGCTGAAACGCTTGCCGCAGAGATTGCTGCTTCTGATGTGAAAAAAGGCACTGCTGGTAAAGAAGAACAAAAGGTTTCTTCTGATGACGCCGCTGCTGTTAGCCAACAGTTGTACTCCCTTGTTAATGCTCATTTAGGCAATACCTCTACTTCTGAAGATGAGGAAGTAGAGTCTGCTTCTAGTGAAGAGGCGAGTGATGTAGCTGTAGCAGAGACTGAACAAACTTCAGAAAATGAAGAAGTAGTTGCCCTGACGGAAGATCAATGTATTGAATTAAAATCACTTAAAAACCCGGTCGCTTTAGGGGATATTAATTATTGCCAAATCTACGGTATTGATGTCCTAGATCAGAGCGATACAAGTATTCAAAAAGCGCAAATCAAGTCTCGTCAGGACGCTTTAAAGCAAACTTTTGAAGCTTATAACCAAAACCAGTTTATTAATGATGAAGCATTCAAAGTTCTTTGGTTAAAACATAAGGATGAAATTGAACAAGCTTTACCGAAGCAAAGAAACCCAATCACAATTGATGTGGCTTTAGATGACAAAGGCCGTGCAGTCAATATGGATTACGATGTTGATTATACGCCAGCTGAGTTTAAGCACCGCTTCAATATTAAAGCAGATATGCAAATTCTGAATTATGGAAAAGCGACTTCAATTGATCAGCAGCAGCTTAAACAAGCTAAATCTGTAGCTGAAACAAGTAAAGGTTCTATGCTGGAAAACTTTATTAAAGGTTTTAGTGAAAAGCTTGGGCAAAGTGATGTTTCAGAGCACCCTGTGGGCACACATAGTGATGTACAAGATTTAGATGCAAATCTGGCTGTACTTGCAGATAAAACCTATGATGCAACGCATGCTTATGACAAAACTTATAAAGTAGTATTTATTGCCAAATTGACTGCCGAAAAACCGTCATATATTAAGTATTACTCAGTTCAACAACTCCAAGAAATTGCTGAGGTTTATGCTTACTGGTTCTCTGATGAAGATACATATAATCCTCAAGGAAAAGCCTTAGAGCGTATTACCGCTTTACAGAAAAAACATCATCTTGAACAAGATGATCAGTTTGACCACGAGTTAGGACGTGCTGTAGATCATATTGTATTAACGACTATACAAGGTAAAACAGGGCGTGAAGCTTGGCAGAAGCTACAGAAGCAATATAAACAGCCAGCCCAACTTTTCTCAAAACAGTATCAGTTAGAGTTTGAAAAACAAAATGGTGTTTCTGCTGAAGAAAAGCATCTGTTATCAGAAACGGCTGATATTTTAGGAAATGTTTATGTGGCTGCTCGTAAAAAACAGCTTTCGGAAAAAACAATTCAGAACTTAAAACCTGAACATAATGAATTTATCGATTATGAAATTTTCCGTGAGGTTTATAAGCAAATGGTTGCCGCTAGAAAATAATAAGTAAGATAAAAAAGAACCTACATATGTAGGTTCTTTTTTTGGTTTATAGAAAATCTTTTAATTGTGGTCGTACACCATTCCAGATAGAGAAGGCTTCAATAGCTTGGCCTACTAACATGCCGAAACCTTCTGCGTAAGGCACATTACGTTGTTTCGCTTGATCAAGGAAACTAGAAGGTTTGCCATAAGCCATTTCATAGGCATATTTGAATTGTAATTTTTCAGGTAGTTGTAAAGCATCGCCTGAAAGACTTGCCGAAGTGGCATTAATCACAATATCAAAATCGCCTTCTAAATCATTTAGGGAAATTGCTTGTAGTTGGGCTTGTGGAACTGCTGTTTTTAAGTCATCTACAAGTTGTTCTGCACGAGCTAAAGTTCGGTTTGCAATGACGATTTTTTGGGCACCAGCCTGTACAAGAGGATAAATAACACCACGCGTTGCGCCGCCAGCTCCTAAAATTAAAATAGTTGTATTTTCAAGCTTCCATTCTAAAGCTTGAATTGCGGCAACTAAGCCTTGGCCGTCTGTATTGTCACCATGCAATTTGCCATTTTCCATCCATAAGGTATTTACAGCTTTAGCAATTTGAGCACGCTCGGTTAACACATCACATAAAGCAAAAGCTTGCTCTTTAAAAGGAACAGTAACGTTCATACCACTGCCGCCTTCTGCAAAGAAACTTCGCATGCTCGATTCAAAACCGTCAAGAGGAGCAAGCCGTTTTTGATAGTTTAGATCAACACCTGTTTTTTCAGCGAAAGCATGATGCAATTCAGGAGAGCGTGATTGTTCGATCGGATTGCCAATTACTGCAAACTGTTTGGTCATTCTTTTATCCAAAATTTTAAAATGGCATGAAGCAGATAGAGCCTGCACTGAATATTCAGCAGGCCTCACTATAAGTCAAAATAGCACAAGAAAAAATATTTGGATGAAGGCAAATAGAAATCAAAAAAGGAGATTCTTTAGGGTGGAAGCCAAAGAATCCCCAAAACAAAAAATTAGGCGACTTTTTCTTCTAAACCTAACCAATCACGAGGTTTTAAATAGTAGTCAGTTAAACGCTTCTCTGGAGAGTCTTCATCCCATTCAGGGCGATAAGACCATGCAGCTAGATTAGGTAAGCTAACTAAAATCGACTCAATACGGCCACCTGTTTGTAATCCAAACAACGTACCGCGGTCATACACCAAGTTATATTCGACATATCTGCCACGGCGGTAAAGCTGGAACTCTCGTTGAGCTTCGGTATAAGGCTGTTCGCGGTGTTTTTCGAAAATTGGCAAGATCGCATTTAAATAGCCATTACCTACGGCTTGAATATATTTAAAGCAGGTTTCGAAATCCCAGCAATTTAAATCATCAAAGAATAAACCGCCCACACCACGTTGTTCATCGCGATGCTTTAAATAGAAATAGTCATCGCACCATTTTTTATGTTCAGCATAAACATTGTCACCAAAAGGCTTACAGAGGTCATAAGCGGCTTGGTGCCAATTTAAAACATCTTGATCATCTGGATAGAATGGCGTTAAGTCAAAACCACCACCAAACCACCAAATCGGATCTTGACCTTCACGTTCTGCAACGAATAAGCGGACATTCGCATGCGAGGTTGGAATATTCGGGTTTTTAGGGTGAATGACTAAAGACACACCTAGCGCTTGAGCTTTTGCCCCTGCAATTTGAGGGTGACGTTCTGTTGCAGAAGCAGGCAGTTTACTAATGTTGATATGTGAAAACATCACACCGCCTTTTTCAATCACTGTACCATTTTGCAGTACACGTGAACGGCCGCCACCGCCTTCAGGGCGCTCCCAATCATCAATGATAAATTCTGCTGTCCCACCACCAGCTTTTTCTTGTTGTTCTAAACCGGCACAAATACGGGCTTGTAAATCGAGGAGAAATTCGCGGACACGTTGAATATCTGTTGAAGTCGGATGTTGCATAATGACCCTCAAAGATGATCGAAATAGATTAGATACATCAAAACATAAATCCATAAAAAAAGTAAGGGATTTTTTCTAATTCCTGAAAAAATCCCTTAAATATAGTTTTTAAATTTTGGGCTCGAAATCAAAAATCATCTTTTTGGTAAAGGTGATCCATTCTTTCACGTTTGGTTTTTAAATATTGTTCATTAAAAGGGTTACGGCCGACAGTTAAAGGTACACGGTCTACGACATTAATACCTTGATCTTTGAGTGCCTGAATTTTCAAAGGATTATTGGTAATTAATTTAACTTCTTTCACTTTTAAGTGGTCGAGCATAATACTGCACATATCGTAACGACGTGCATCGGCGGGTAAATTCAGTAGTAAATTGGCATCTACTGTATCGTGCCCCTGATCTTGCAGGGCATAAGCACGAATTTTATTGGTTAAACCAATACCGCGTCCTTCTTGGCGTAAGTATAAAATTACACCTTGTCCTGCTTCATTGATGAGTTTCTGAGTGGCTTGTAGTTGTGGGCCACAGTCACATTTCAATGATGCAAATGCATCACCCGTTAAGCATTCAGAATGTACGCGGACCAAAACAGGACCCGTTGGCGGATTTTCTAACCCTTTGGAAAGTGCCACATGTTCTTCACCTGTTACGGGATCTTGAAACACAGAAATATTGAATTCACCAAAAGCGGTCGGGAGTTTTGATGTTGCAATGAACTCTATAGGCACAGATTAACTCATCTTTTAACCGAAAACGGTTTAAAGTATAGCGTAATGCTGGGAGATTGGTCGAATTGTCATAATCATTTTGCACACTAAGGTTTTCTTTTTTGTATAAAGAAGACGATAATAGTTGATAAATAGTCAGATTATTCAGGATAATCTGCCAACCATACCCATACTGTATGAGAGACTGCTTTGCATGATCTCGTTCGCAAATGTGGCTGATTGAAGGTGACTTCATTCGATTGTATGATCGACCCATTTTGACCCAGCTTAGGATTTGCCAGGCTTATAAAGGCTTTGCCACATATGTTGTATACCGAAATTCCAACTCAACGCCCTGTTACGCCATTGTTAGATGCGATTGATCATCCTCAACAATTACGTCAGCTCGAGCATAGCCAATTACTACAAGTGGCTGATGAGTTGCGTCAATATATTTTATATGCAGCAGGCCAGAGTGGTGGCCATTTCGGTGCTAACCTCGGCGTGGTTGAGCTGACGGTAGCGCTGCATTATTGCTTTAATACACCAAATGACCGTTTAGTTTGGGATGTGGGACACCAAGCATACCCACATAAAATCCTGACTGGACGCCGTGAACAAATTACGACCATTCGCGCTAAAAATGGATTGGCTGCTTTCCCAGCCAGAGAAGAGTCTGTTTTTGATACCTTTGGGGTAGGGCATTCTTCAACTGCTATTTCAGCTGGTTTGGGTATGTCTTTGGCACGTCGCTATCAGAAAGACCCATGTGAAGTCGTTTGTATTGTGGGTGATGGTGCAATGACTGCGGGCATGGCATTTGAAGCAATGAATGATGCTGTTGCTCATGATGCAGATTTAATTGTTGTACTCAATGACAACGATATGTCGATTTCTTGCAGTACAGGTGGCTTTGCCAAACATTTAGCTGCAATTTGGGAAAAAGGTCATTTAGTTAATGTCAATGAACATGGTGAAGCTTATATCCAGCCACATCCAAAATGGACATATAACTCTCGATTACACCAATCGGCAACCGACGCGGCAGATAATTTATTTAAAGCAATTGGTTTTGATTACTTCGGGCCTTTTGATGGACACGATGTCACTCAGTTGGTTCAGGTGTTCAATGCGCTCAAAAAACGCAAAGGTCCACGTTTAGTTCACGTTTATACCAAGAAAGGTAAAGGCTTTGCTCCTGCTGAAGCAGATCCGATTACTTATCATGCGATTGGCAAAATTAATGCTGCTTCGGGCGGGAAAACACCACCAAAATACTCTGATGTGTTTGGTGAGTGGTTGTGTGATGAAGCTGCACAAGATGAGCGTTTGCTTGCGATCACGCCTGCAATGTGTGAAGGCTCGGGCATGGTCAAATTTGCGAAGCAATTTCCGCAGCGTTTTTTCGATGTCGCGATTGCAGAGCAGCATGCTGTAACACTTGCAGCAGGAATGGCATGCGAAGGGCTAAAACCTGTTGTCGCCATTTATTCAACATTCTTGCAGCGTGGTTACGATCAGCTTATTCATGATGTCGCATTGCAAAATCTTGACGTGACTTTTGGTATTGACCGTGCAGGCTTGGTTGGTGAAGATGGTCCAACGCATGCAGGTGCATATGACTATGCTTATATGCGTACTGTGCCTAATATGGTGATCATGGCACCGAAAGATGAAAATGAATGCCGTCAAATGCTTCATACAGCCTATGCCTATAATGGCCCGGCTGCAGTACGCTATCCGCGTGGTGCAGGTGTGGGCGTCGAAATCCAAAAAGAGATGACTGTTCTTGAATTGGGTAAAGCTGAAATTGTTGCAGAAATTAAAGCAAACAGTGATGAGCAGATTACGGTTTTAGCATTTGGTAGTCGTGTCATGGTTGCTCTGGAAGCAGCTGAGCAATTTGCGCAAAAACATGAAGTCAGTGTGTGTGTTGTAAATATGCGCTTCGTAAAACCGCTTGATGAACAAATGATTCGAGACTTAGCTGAGCATACTCATTTATTCGTAACAGTTGAAGAACACGCGATTATGGGTGGTGCGGGTAGTGCAGTGAATGAGTTTATGGCTCAAGAACAAATTGTTAAACCTATCATTAATTTAGGTCTACCAGACTCATTCTTGCATCAGGCGACACATAATCAAATGCTACAAGATTGTGGTTTAGATGCTAAGGGTATTTTGAACTCGATTGAGCGAGCATGGCTTAAGGTAAATCAGGTGGTTTAATACCTCAATAAAATTTTTCGAAACATTTTTTCCCAAAAAGCGTATTCATTTGCTAAAATGGATACGCTTTTATGCATTATTCTTTGTCAAAATCTTCAAATTTGTATTGTAGTGGGTGTTCAATGGAACCTATGGTGGTGATGGCTGCGCGTGCGGCTCAAACAGTTGGTCAAGAGCTTTTAAAAGCGCATCAAAATCGTCATAAGCTCGATTTGCAAGTTGAAGAGAAAGGCATTGATGGTCCTGTAACACGTGTAGATCGTTATTTAGAACAATTGACGATTGATACATTACGTAAAAGTTATAAAAACCATAGCTTCTTAGGTGAAGAGTTCGGTTTGCAAGAGGGCAAAGGCCACGATGCAGACTGGTGCTGGGTGATCGACCCTCTTGATGGCACGCAAAACTTTATTAATGGTTTCCCTCATTTCTGTATTTCTATTGCTGTTCAGCACAAAGGTGTTACTCAGCACGGCGTAATTTACGATCCAGTACGTGACGAATTGTTCTCTGCAAGTCGTGGCCGTGGTGCAGTGATGAACCAGCGTCGTATTCGCGTAAATGTAAAAGACAGCCTAGAAAATACATTCTTGGCAGTAGGTCACCCTTACCGTGCTAAACGTGCTGGTGAAATTGTGTCTTATGCAGAGCAGCACTTTGCTTCATTATTAGCTGTGACTCAAGCGGGTGCTCAAATCCGCCGTGGTGGTTCAGCTGCTCTCGACTTAGCATATGTTGCTGCTGGTCGTTTCGATGGTTTCTTTGAACTTGGTTTAAAACCATGGGATATCGCTGCTGGTGAGCTTATTATCAAGGAAGCTGGTGGTGTTGTGGTTGACGCACGTGGTGGTAATGATTCACTTGAAAATGGTCAAGTGATTGCATGCTCACTGAAAATGTTAAAGCCATTAATGCAAACTGTAGTTCCTGCTTGGGGCAAAGCTGCAAAATAATTTAAAAAATTATTTCTGAGTAAGACCCTCTTTTTATAGAGGGTTTTACTTTTTAATGGTCGGTAAAATACAAATAACAGTAGAAATACCGAGAAAGTTGATTAAAACACATGACTTTTAAATTCTTTCTGCTATAATCCGCCCACGCACTTAAATTTCCGTTCATTACCTGAACATTCTGTTCTATTCATTGTAAGCGCACGCTGTCCATAGAGAGGACCATTTCTTGCGCCCCAATCGCTCAGCGATTCTTCAGGTTGCGGCCGTAATCAAGCGTGCGTTTAGTCCACATCGTCGTTACTCGGATTGCTGCTGAATAATAAGATTCAGCTAATATTTGCTTTGCCGCTTTTGCCGATGTCTATTTGTATTTATTAAAAATGGAGCACCCTTTGGGGTGGAACTCTCTATGAGCAAAACTTTTGCCGAATTTTCTTTGCACGAAACCTTACAACAAGCTCTTGAAGGTTTAGGTTTTACTAACCCAACTCCTGTGCAAGAACAATCTATTCCTGCTGCTTTAGAAGGTAAAGACCTTCTTGTTTCTAGCCAGACTGGTTCTGGTAAAACTGCTGCATTCTTATTACCGACATTACATAATTTGGCAGGTCAAGATACTTTCGTTCCGTTCAAAGAACGTATGAAAGCAGTGACTCAGCCTAGCATTTTAGTTTTATGCCCAACACGTGAATTGGCTCAACAAGTTAGCCAAGACGCAATTGCTTTTGTACGTCACATGAAAGGTGTTCGTATTGCTGCAATTATGGGTGGTATGCCTTTTGGTAAACAAATTCAACAGCTTAAAGGTGCTCAAGTTGTAGTTGCGACTCCAGGTCGTTTATTAGACTTAGTTAACCGTCGTCAATTAAAGCTAGACAAAGTTGATGCTTTAATCGTTGACGAAGCTGACCGTATGTTAGACCTTGGTTTCTCTGAAGACTTAGAAGCGATCAGTGACTTGGCTGCGAATCGTGGTCAAACGTTAATGTTCTCTGCAACTTTTGCTGACCGTATTATTCGTCTTGCTGAGCGCATGATGAATGAACCTGAGCGTATTGCAATTGAAACTGGTCACAGCACCAATACTGACATCACCCAAACTTTACACTGGACAGATGGTTTCGAACACAAGAAGAAACTCCTGACTCACTGGTTGGCTGATGAAACGCTTGACCAAGCTGTTGTATTCGCGAGCACACAAGAAGATACAGATATGTTGGCTGAAGAACTTGCAGAAGCAGGTCATTCAGTTGTTGCACTTCACGGTGCAATGCCGCAAACAGTTCGTAACCGTCGTTTACGTAGTATCCGTGAAGGCCGTGCGAAAATCTTAGTTGCTACTGACGTTGCTGCACGTGGTCTTGACGTTCCAACAATTTCACACGTTATTAACTTCGGCTTACCAATGAAGCATGAAGATTATGTACACCGTATTGGTCGTACAGGTCGTGCTGGTCGTACAGGTCAAGCGATTACTTTAGCGACTTATCGTGAACGCGGTAAAATCCGTGCGCTTGAAGATTACTTAGAAGCTCGTTTAAATGTTTCTGAAATTGAAGGTTTAGAGCCATCTCCACCTCCAGCTCGTCCACGTCGTGAAGGCGGTCGTGGTGGTAACGGTGGCCGTGATGGTCGTCGTGGTGGCGGTTTCGGCGGTGGTCGTCGTTTCGAGGGTGAAGGTAACTTCAAACGTCGTGAAGGTGGTCGTGATGATCGTCCACGTCGTAGCTTCGATGATAAGCCTCGTGGTGAGCGCCCTGCTTTCGGTGGCGAAGATCGTCCACGTCGCGAGTTCAACTCAGATCGTCCACG